>JAJTIF010000347.1 GCA_021299675.1 Pseudomonadota bacterium
AATGCGTTTTCTTTCGAGATCAAAGAAATCTGCTGGAAAATAGGTCGAGCTATCGGTTCGTTTAATAAGCATATAATGAGACTACCTCTCTCAAGGGTACCAAATCAAAGTGAATTGCTGTATAAAACGCCCATGATATCTATAAAATCTGCTAGAGAAATTACCCTGATGCGTGAGACCGGTCTTCTGGCCGCAAAGACTCTGCGCTTCATTGAAAAACAAATCAAAGTCGGTATGACCACCGAACAAGTTAATCAACTCTGCCACGACTATATGGTCAAGCGTGGGGCGATCCCTGCGCCCTTGAACTATCATGGGTTCCCGAAAAGTGTTTGCACGTCTAGAAACGAAGTCATCTGCCACGGGATCCCGAACTCCAAAGAAATTCTCAGAGACGGCGATATCCTGAACGTCGATGTCACCACTAAGCTCAACGGTTTCCACGGCGACACCAACCGCACCTTCTTTGTGGGGCAAGTGCGCCCTGAGGTCAAGAAACTTGTGGAAATCACTTACCAGTCCATGATGGCCGGCATCGCTGTTTGCAGACCAGGAGCTCGCTTGGGTGACATCGGTGCTGTGATCGAAGAGCTGGCGCATTCACACGGCTACAGTGTCGTGCAGGAGTATTGTGGTCACGGGATTGGCCGTGAATTTCATGAGGAGCCGCAGATCCTTCACTACGGAAAACGAGGGACTGGAGTTGAGATGAAGCCCGGCATGACTTTCACTATCGAGCCGATGATCAATTTGGGCAAGCGCCACTGTCGACTCCTCGATGACGGTTGGACAGTGGTGACGAAAGATAAATCTTGGTCGGCGCAGTTCGAGCATACGATTCTCATCACAGAAGAGGGCCACGAGATCCTCACACAAGTCACCGATGATCAGTGGAGTGCCGCTGACGAGGTGATCTGATGGACGATCTGAAGCAAGCCACCTATCAGCGCTGGCTCGAGGGCCAGCTGGCCACGCGAGATCTTGCGATGGAGCGCTCAGAGATTGTGAGCCAATTCGTGAGCACTTTTCCCGAGGCAAGTCTGCCCGACATCAAGGTGATCGACGATGAAATCCGCTCTGCGCTCTATAAGACGCACAAGCGCTTTGAGATCGATGATTTTATTTTATGTAAGTGCAAGAAGGTGACCCAAAACACCATTAAAAAAAATCTTGAAAGGGCTAAAACTTTAGACGAGTTAAAACTTTGCACCACCGCTGGAACAGGCTGTGGGAAATGTATCCCGGATCTGGAGAGTTTACTGGCGGGTATTAAGCCCAAGGCCCTGCGCTGGCACGGAGAGGCGCACTCGGTCTGGGGCGAGCGCGTCCAAGCGAGCCTAGATCTGTGGAATAAACGCATCAGTAAGTATCCACCGCTGAAAGTGAAACGCTTCGATCAAGGCCAAGTTGTCATGCAGGTCGAGGGAAGCTTAACCAGTGACCAAGAATGGGATCTCTCAATGGAACTCTCTGACTATCTGGCGGAAGGTTTTCCAGAGCCCTTGGTGGTTTTCTTGGACTTCGCGCATTCCTGAGAGAAGTCTTGGTATCTTTGCAGGCGAGAAAAGAGTGGGATCAGCCTCTTGTGTCCCAGTGTGATTTTTTTCAGGTCGACTTCTTCTTGTAGCCACTTCACATCATGATACATCTTTGAGAGCCCTGGGATGTGCTGCTCCAGGCATTGAGGCGTGGGCATGATCATCTGCAGGGAAGATAGAAAATTCAGGAGAATCTCTGGACTCATCTGACGAAACTCTCGCATCAGCTCGAGAGCAATCATCCGCGGCTGTGGATCAAGGTCATCTTTCAGGTACCACCAGTCTCTTGGATCCAGCACGATCGCCTCTAAGAGATAGAGCGGAGCCATGGGCGAGGGTTTACAAATGCGGTTCAAGAGCACGCTACTGGCCTCGAGACCTGGCACTTGGAGCAGCTCCCCCATGAGACTTTGGTTCAACTCGTAGAAGGGGCCGGTTTGTTTCTTGGCGTGGAAGTACTTCTCCTGCTGGCCCAGGCAATACATCAGACGCGAGGGCCCTGGTCGTGAGCTCCCCAACACAGGAAGAGTGAACGCGAGCAGCATAAAAAACAGGGTGAGCTTCATACGAATCATTTTAGCATGTGTCGATTTTTTCTGATTAGATTTTCTATCCCGCCCGTGAGAAAATGCCAGGATGAGAGAAATGAGTCTGATCGATCATCTAGAAGAGCTGCGTACCCGCCTAATTCGCATGGTTATTATCGTGACGGTCTCTTTCGGCGTGACCTATTCCCAGAGCCAATGGGTTACGGAGATGCTGCTCATCCCTCTCAAAAAAGCCATCGGCACCTCAGGCAAGGTGGTCTTCACCGGACTCTTAGATAAAGTCCTATCTGAGTTCGAACTCTCTTTCTGGAGTGCCATCATTGTAGGCTCACCCTTTCTCTTCCGTGAACTCTGGCTTTTCATCCGGCCGGGGCTCTACGACCACGAAGCGGGAGCCGTGAAGCCCTTCATCTTTTTTGGCTATTTCTTGTTCTTGTGTGGCATGGCCTTTGGCTACTTCGTCATGTTCCCCTTCACCTTCGAAACCCTCATCTCCTATGGCACGCAAGACGTCGAGGCGATGATGAACATGAAAGAATACCTGATCCTCGCGACCAAGGTGCTGCTTTTCTTGGGTCTGCTCTTTCAGTTACCGAATATCTTATTAATTCTCGGCTTCATGGAACTGGTCACCGCCTACAGTCTGAGAAACCTGCGTCGTTATCTCTATGTGGCCTTCGCTATCTTCGCTGCTGTCATCACTCCCGCCGACGTCATCAGTATGATGGCCGTGTGGATCCCAATGATCATGTTGTATGAGATTGGGATCATCGGTGTGCTCTTGATCGTGCACCCAAGACTGAAGAAGAAATACATGGAAAGTGCTTCAAGCGGGGAGAGCGAGTCCTAGCAGAGCAAACTCTGATTTAGTAAGGATAAAGATCTGCGAGTCTGCGCTGACTTCGATCTTGTAAGGCACTATCTGGCCCGAAAAAAAATCATCGTAGAAATAGAGACCTGGAGTTGAGTGTGTCACTGTGGATTTGCGTGGCTGCTCGACGACAATTTCTCCCTGCACCAGCCACAGGGCATGAGTGAGCACCTGGCGACCATAACAAGAGATGAAGCTGCGCTTGAGGATCAGTGGGCTTCCAAGGGGTGATAATTTGCTTTCAATTTCATTCAGCATAGAAACGAGTCTAGCAAGCTTACCCTGAAGACCCCATGACCTAAGTCAGGTTTTTAGAGCGCAATTGCTGGACTTTCTCCCGGGGAAAACTAGCTAATAAGAGACTCGAGCTCATTTTTCTTCAGAAGAATGATGGTTTTTCCGTCTTGCTCGATCACGCCTTCTTCCTTGAGGATAGAGAGCTCGCGGATGAGAGTTTCACTCGCGATCCCGAGCATACCGGCCATATCTTCTCTGGAGAGTTGGATACCAAGGCGTGTTCCTTGAGGGGTTTCGCTGCCGTAGGAGCGCGCCAGATCGATCAAGAGATAAGCCACCCGCTCCCTGACGTTTTTGTGCGAGAAATGAGCCATTCGGTCATGCATCTTAAGAGCATCACTGGTGAGGTGACTGACGAGTTCCATGGCGCAAGAAGGTTCTGCTTTGACAGTCTTGTTCATGAACTCACGATCGATGAAGCAGATTTTAGTTTCTTCAAGAGCGGTCGCCGTCACGTCATTGAGTCCGGCTTTCACGATGTGCTGAGAGCCCACAATATCGCCAGGTCCAGAGATGCTGATGATGATTTCTTTGCCACTCTCAGACAATTTGGTGAGTTTAATTTTTCCAGAAGAGATGCAGTAGACTCCGAAAGCAGGATTACCTTCGTGGAACAGGACTTGACCCTTTTTATAGGTGTTCATGATTTTTTGATCAGAGATAGACTGCAGGCCCTTCTCTTCGAGCTCACAAAAAATACTTTTGTCTTTGTTTCCGCATTGAGCGCAATCTACTTTCGTCGCTTTCAATTTGACCTCTTTGAAATCAATTATTCCGTTTTTATACCACTAAACTTAGATAATTCTATGACAAAGATCACCTTTTCAATGTTGCAGGGCCAGCATGACTTCGCGCACAACCTTCGAGGCCATGCATGCAGAATTATTAGTAGGATCGAGCATAGGGGCGAGCTCCACCACGTCCGCGCCGACGAAATTTTTCCGGTTCAGGATCTTCAAGATCTTCATGAATCCGTGGAAGTCCTCTCCGCCTGTTTCAGGAGTTCCAGTGCCCGGCATATAAGCAGGGTCAAAGAAGTCTAAATCGAGCGTGAGATAGATCGGTCTGTTATCTGGAATCGCCTCAAGCTTCTCACAGCATTCTTTGAGAGAGGTCATAAGCGTGCCGTTTTCTTTCATCCACTGAAACTCGGTGCGTGGGGAAGAGCGGATTCCATACTGGATGAGAGTGTTCTTGTCGGTGAAGTGGTCTAGCACACGGCGGATGATGGAAGCGTGAGAGTACTTTTCTTCCAAGTATCCATCGCGCAGGTCTGCGTGAGCATCCAAATGCACGAGCACCATGTCCGGGTAGTTCTCGAGATACTTTACAATCGGACCATAGGAGATGGAGTGCTCTCCGCCCAGAGTGAGGATTTTAATATGATCTTTCTTCAGGTCTAGACCCTTGGTCATCTCCATGAAGAAGTCATTTGTGAGGTGCCACTTCGAGGGAAAGATCGGTAGATCACCCATGGTGACGAAATTATAATCCTGCGTGTCCTTATCGAGATAAGGTGAATAGTCTTCAAGACCGTAGGAAGCTTCTCTCAGAGCTGCGGGCCCAAAGCGTGCTCCGGGACGAAAGCTTGTGGTGCCATCGAAGCAAAACCCTAAGAGGTGAGTGGTGTTTGAGAAAAAAGCCTGGGCGTACTCAGTGCCGATAAAGGGGCGCGCTGATTCAAGGCCTTCAACTTCACGGATTAATCTTTTTTCCATTGTTATGACTCCTGACCGATCATTCTTTTATGAAAATTGGAAATGCTAAAAGCCCCGCGGTGCCAGTCTGTGTTGTACCACAGAAGGTTGCGCTCCACTGCTGCCATGTGATTCAAGCGCGCTGGGTTC
>JAJTIF010000189.1 GCA_021299675.1 Pseudomonadota bacterium
CGGCGCGAGCCTGGGCCCTAAAAAAGTCTTCGTGCGCCTGGATGAGAGAGGGGAGTCGGGCACGCTCTATGCGGATGTGAACTATCAGATCGAAGGAATTCAGTCGAGCTTGATCGGAAGAAAAGAGATTCGCTTCCCGATGGTGGTGAAGATTGCCATTCGTTTTGAGAAGAAACTTGGAGGTTTGCCTGTGCTCTTGATCCGCCTCGAAGACGCTAACCTTAGCGACAATATCCTGCGCTACGGGATTCCAGAGCTCGAGCTGGTGAGTTCAGTGAATTCTATCCCGCGCTTCAAAGGGAAAGTGGTCAAAGAGATCCGTAAAAAAACCATGGCCTTCGTGGGCAAAGACATCATTGCGCTGGATTACCCCGAATTCAAAGGCTTGGGCCTTGAAACTGTGCAATTCACGTCAGATGGTAACGGTCGTTTAGGAGCGAAACTACGCCTGGAAGAACTTCTGCGAAGTGAAGACTAGGTTGTCGCTGTTGCCTGAATGAATGAATAAAAGAACACCGCATTCGGGTCTCGAGCAACGGCCTTGAGTTCCTTCTCCGCTTCCTTTACGGTCTCCGTATCCACATACTTGGCTTGCACCAATGCATCCGCACCAGAGAGAAGGAGTTCTGACCAATAGTCGATGGCTTCTTTGCGTTTGCCGGGATCGCGGTTATCAAAGTGCCAGGTCTTTACCTTCGTGTGCACGTCTTTAAAGCCGCCGGCGGTGAGAAGGTTTCCAAGCTTCGCACCGATGAAGGGATCTCCAGCCTGGTCGTGTTGGAAATCATTAAACGCCATCCAGTATTTCCACACATGAGGGGAGTAGGGATCTAGAAAGAACGATGAGTTCATCACTTCCGTCACTGTGACTTTTGAGCCCGGACGCAAAACCCGTCGGACTTCCGAGAGTACCTTGGAGGGATTGGGCACGTGCTCCAAGAGCCAGCAGATAAAAGCGCCGTCAAACTGAGCCGAGTTAAAACTTAAATCATCGGCCGACATTTGGTTCAGGTTCCAGCGACCTTTCGCCCAAGGGAGGGCTTCGAGATTTTTTTGAGCCGCTTCGAGCTGCTTAGGACTCAGGTCCACACATGTTAGGTTGATTTTGGGAAACCGGCGCAGAAGAATTTCGGACTGCGCACCCACGCCACTGCCGACCTCAAGCATCTCGCGTCCTTCACCAAGAGTAATGTCTGAGTAGACCGTGTGTTCGGCAAAGGCAGCTTGTTTTCTCAGGCGTTGTTGTTCGGTTTCACTGAAGCCATGGAGGTAAGGAAAGTGTTCGCTCATGGGGACCTCTTATGATTTTGAGAAAAGTTTCTAGCTGCCGTGATCATGTCTCGCAGGCTGATGCCAGCGACGTAGTTACCAAAGAGAGTGAGACCCGAAATTTTTTCTGCGTGGAGCTGCTCAATGGCTTGAGCCCGGGATGAATTATAAATGGGCAGAGCTTTCTCCCAACTGTGCACTCTGAGATCTGATGTCGACCAGCGCAGTTTGTTTAAATCATCGTGGACGATGGAGTCTGCTCCCTGGTTTTCTCCCACGATAAAGGTGACGCCACAGCGGCCCGGAAAAATTTCTCGGTTGAAAAGGACACCCAAAGACTGGATGCCTTGAGTGCGTGGGAAAAGAAAGCCGAAAGTCTGCTGCATCTCAGGCACCGGTGGCGTGAGTGACATGACACTTGAGAGCTTTTGATAATGGATGCCATGAAGCAGCTGTGCCAGGCGCGGATGAGTTGGACGTAAAACTTCGCTGGCTTCATGGGCATTGGTGCAAAGAATGGTGTTCGGTCGTAGCACAAACTCAGAGCAGTTAAGCTGAATTTGATCTTTAAAATCCTGGGCCAGGCGATCAATGAACTCCTGCATGCCAAGTTTAAAACTCACCGAGCGTGCTTTGGGCCCTTTGAGTTGGCGGATGACACTCAAGTAAGAGCCAGCTTTAAGCTGAGGCCAGATGCTCTTCACACTGAGCTGATCAGCACTCACGCCATAGATCCCTTGTAGGGCGGGAGTGAGGAGTGTTTCAATTTTCTCTTGTAAGAGCGGCCTGAAAAAATCAGCGAGGCTCTTGTCTGTCTCAAGACTCGGGCTGCGCTTGAAGAGTCGAGGAACGAGAGCGAGCACTTCGCCCGGCGTGAGAGGAGCTTGCGCTCGTCCGCGCCAGATGCGGCGTTTGAGTTTGGTGGTGGCGGGCAGGATCTCAAGACTTAGCTCCTTGAGCCACTCTTCCACCTCACGAGTGGCATAGAGTGCGTTGGGGCCCTCTTCATACACACCTTCTTCAATTTTATGGGAGCGGATCTTGCCGCCAATGCGAGAGGTTTTCTCGTAGAGATGCACATTCCAGCCCGCGGAGCGCAGGAAGTGCGCCATCAAAAGCCCCGACACACCCGCCCCCCAGATGTGCACATCCGGGAGTGCGGGATCAAGGCTTCCGATGGGCTTTTTCATTTATTTTTGGAGCAGTTTCTGTAGCTCACCAGTCTTGTACATCTCAGTTACGATGTCGTTTCCACCGACGAGCTCTCCGTTGATGTAGAGCTGTGGGAAGGTAGGCCAGTTCGAATACTCTTTAAGGCCCTGACGGATGTCTTGATCAGAGAGGATGTTAAAGGTTTTGTAGCCCACGCCAACTTGGTTCAGGATCGCTGAAGTATTAGCTGAAAATCCGCACTGAGGCATGTTGACGTTGCCCTTCATGAAAAGAACCACTTTATCGGCTTTGATAAGCCCTTCGATTTGTTCTTTAAGTGACTTCGACTTGTCTGCGCCGGCGATTTCGTTAGGTGCTGTTTGCATGACGTTAAATGGATTCATGTTAACCTCTTTGATCTAGTGTTTTTGTGTTGAGTTTGACTGCGTGAACAGGGCCAGAGAGCGCCTCTTTTAAAATATCCATAATAAGTCGATGCTGCTGCAGGAGCATCTTGCCTTTGAAGTGATCACTCCAGATTGAAATCTCCAGGTGATCCATGGTGCCGGTCATGTCGTGAACTTCGACGATGGCGTCCGTTAGTTTATCGGTGATGAGATTTTTGACCAGTTGGAAGTTATCCATTTTGAGCTCCAGAAACAGCGAGGAAGCTGGTGGCGAAAGTCAGGGCCCGAAGTACCGCTGTGGTGTAACCCAGCTTACGGTGGCGTTTGAGCAATTGGTTTTGTCCGGCCAGAACTTTTCTACCCGTGAGCACCATAAAGACGTAGAAAACCACCGTTGTGACAGCGATGCTTACATGAATATTGAGCAGCATAGGATTACTCATGGCTTTTGAAGCCTTAAGGATCGCCGAGCGCGAAAGCTCAATTTGTAAAATGAGAATGATGTCCCAAATCATAGCCGTTGACATGATTTTGACATGTAGCGAGCGCTTCTTGGCCTGAGTAATCCCGAAGATCATTAGTACAAGAATGAAAAAAGACTGGGTTTGCATCAGCCAGGTCGGCATACATTTTCCTTTTTTAGAGATCAACTGATATCATGCCCGCACTTCCTTGTCCTCTTCATTGCGGAGCAAAAAAATGAGTTTAGGTCGCTGGGCTGTCATTGATATCGAAACCACCGGGATAAATCCCGCCGATGACGCCATTATAGACCTAGGCTTCTGGCAATTCGAGGACCTTAAGCTTCAACGAAAGTTCACCAGTCTGGTGCGCACGGACATCCCCTTGAGCCCCTTTATTCAAAAGCTCACCGGAATCAGCCAAAAGATGGTGAAAAATGCTCCGCTTTGGTCTGCTGTCGAGCACGATCTCTTGGAGCTAGAAAAACATCAATTGATTGCCCACAACTCGGCATTTGAAGAGAAATTCCTTAAGCGCTATTTTGATAAAGTGGACCGCTCCCATGAGAGGGAATCCTTCCAGGATTCCATTTTGTATCTCGCGCTTATTTTTCCGGACGCCGGTCAGCTCAACCTCGAAAGTTTCATTCGGAAATTCGGGATCGCCGAGAAAGAAGAGCACCGTGGAGAAGCCGATGCGCGAGATCTCTTGAAAGTGATGATCGCCGCTACTGCTTACACGTACACAAAAAAAGCCCTGCGCTTTAAGCTGATGGAAGTTCTGGGTCAATTTGAGGACGACTTCTTTTTTAAGAAATTTGCTCGTCTGAGTCTTGAGGACCTGACCTTTTTAGCTAGCGAATGTGAATTTGATCTCACTGCTTCACTCGAACACTTTAGGGCCAGTGAGCAGCAGCGCACGCAGGACACTTACCCTGACGCCAAAAAGATGCCACGTAAATTTTCCGGTGAAGTCATCCGTGA
>JAJTIF010000205.1 GCA_021299675.1 Pseudomonadota bacterium
ATACGCCAACCAAGTAGATCCGCAATAGTGCCCACGGGACTCAGTTTCGACTTGGTGAATGATGTTCAGAGCACTTTTTTTCGGAGCCCCGGTGACACTTCCCCCCGGAAATAAACACTCTAGCACTCGCCCCCAAGTGGTTTCGATAGGAACCGGACAAGAGATGAGAGCGTACTGATGAAGAATCTTAGGCACCTTCAAGGGGAGACGTTTTTGAATAACACGACTTCTTGGTTGTGCCACCCGTGAGAGGTCGTTGCGGATCAAATCGGTGATCATGTTGAGCTCACCCACTTCTTTTTTGGAGGCAAGCATTTGCTGCCACACCAACTGCCAGTCTTGCGAATCTTGCAGCGGAAGACTACCTTTGATGGGCATGGAGTAGAGCTCCACATGGTCTTTGTGCACGCGGCGCTGAACCAGGCACTCAGGTGAATTAGAGAGAATGAGTTTACCGAGATTCGAAAGATAGGTCGCATGGGCGTAAGGAGCAATCCTCTTGGGATCACTCCAGAGATGGCGGATGAAATCCGAGGGCCGATAGCTCTCGTCGTACACAAGATAAAATGGTGCCGTGAGGTTCACCTGATAGGCATTCCCACGCAAGAGTTCCTCTTGGATGCGATCAAAGCTCACTCCGTACTCATCCCAGGTTGGAACCTGCAGAAACTTCAGGCGAGGCGCTACATGAGGCCCAGGCCACAGGGCAGAGAGTTGCACGCGTGCACACTTGAGATATTCAATTTCAATCGCCAGTGGCATGTGCCCAGGAATAAGGTCGAGCTGGTCATGAAAGATGTGTCCCAACTCGTAACTGAGGTGAATGACTTTGGGTTTCGCGAAGGTGGCACTGAGGGGTACCTCGTGCAGATGAGAGAGAAAACTAGATATGGAACTCGCGATTTTTCTACCCGAGAGAAGATCAATGTAGTGATGGCGGTAATGCATCCGCGCGATGTGCGGCTTGAAACAGTAGAGGAACTCCCCTTTATTTCCTTGTGCAAAGAGCGACCACACGCTGCCCCCTAGTTATCACGCTTGAAATCAAGTTCCGCAAATTTCGTCTGTGAACCAATCCAAGCGAGATCCACATCACCAGACTCACCGGCACGGTTCTTCGCCACAATCAAAGTCGCAATACCCTTCTTAGGTGAGTTGGGGTCCGTGACATCAGGTCTATGGATCAAGCACACAATATCCGCATCCTGCTCGATCGCTCCCGATTCACGAAGATCTGAAAGCTGCGGGCGTTTATCAGTACGAGATTCAGAGGAGCGGTTGAGCTGAGAGAGAGCGATGATCGGAACTTCTAGCTCCTTGGCAAGCTCCTTAAGACCTCGCGAGATTTCAGAAATTTCTTGTTCACGGGAGTTCTTTTTCACGTGCGGCTGCATCAGCTGCAAGTAATCGATGACGATCATGCCGAGTCCCTGCTCAGCTTTGAGGCGACGGCACTGAGAGCGGATATCAAGCAAAGTGGAGGCACCGGAGTCATTGATCACAATTGGCAGTCTTGAAAGGGACTGGACGGCTGTGAACATGTTTTTCATTTCATGCGGACCGAAGTCCTTGGTACGAAGTTTACGAGAATCAATGTTGGCTTCGCTGGAGAGGATCCTGAGTCCAAGTTCGTTGGTTAACATCTCCATCGAGTAGATGGCCACAGGAAGTCCGCTCTGTTTAGCACCGTTCACAACCCAGTTAAGCACCAGAGAGGTTTTACCAACACCTGGTCGAGCCGCGATGATGATAAGTTGACCTGGCTGCAGACCCAAGAGCTGGCGATCGATGGAAGGAAACCCCGTTGAGAGACCGGTGATCTCTCCTTTGTTGCGAGTGGATTTCTCGAGATCTTTCAGAGACTCCTGAAGTGAATCACGCAGGGTGCGCATTTTGTTCTGTTTCGACTGATTAGTAAGCTTAAAGAATTCACTCTCCACTTCACCGAGAAACTCTTCCACATCGCCGACGTTGTTGGTCCCGATCTGCACCACACGAGCCGCAGCTCGCACGACTTCACGAACCGTGGCTTTTTGCTTCACGAGTTTGGCGTAGGACTTAATATTGGCTGCGGAGGGAATCTCTTCAGAGAGTGTGACGAGCGCCGACTGGCCTCCAACTTTCTCAAGTTTGCCCATGTCGGTGAGCTTAGAGCTAACAGTCACGAGATCCAGCGGCTCACTGGTGGTGTGCAATTCCTTCATGGCATCGAAGATCATCCCGTACTGAGGATGGTAGAAGTCTTCGGCACGTAAACCGATGTCGATGATTTCATCGAAGGAGCGATTATCGATCAGTAAAGAGCCGAGGACCGCTTTCTCGGCCGTAAAATCATGGGGCAATTGGTTTTGAATTTTATCGAGGTTACTCATGGGATTAGCTTGCCACGAAAGGGATTAAGGTTCAAAGCCAAGTGCAAAAAAAAGGGAGGCCGAAGCCTCCCTCTCTTTAAAAGCAATAATGCTAAATAAATTACACTTCTGCGTTTGCTGCAGCTGCTTCAGCTTCGGCATCAGCTTTTGCTTTTGCTTCAGCGTCAGCTTTTGCTTTTTTCTTATCAGCGTTTCTCTTCGCCGCTTCCGCAGCTTCTTTCTTCAACTCTTCAGCCTGAACTGGATCGATGGTGATCTTGAGTTTGAAGTGAGCGACAACGTCGTTGCCGAAAAGACGAGCTTTACAGTCGTAAGTGCCCACTGACTTCACTGAACCTTC
>JAJTIF010000123.1 GCA_021299675.1 Pseudomonadota bacterium
GCGATCTTATCGATGTTGTAATCGATGTTCTGGATGACTGAGCCCTCGGGCAAAACTTTCGTTAGGTCGAACTCATTCTGGGTTCCAAAAACAACGATTCGGAAGGTACTATGACTTGGCATATTTTTTATACACAGCCTCGAGCTTGGTTTTCAGGTCATCTTTCGTGAAGGGCTTCACGACGTATTGATCCACCCCAGCCTTTACGGCTTCCACCACCTGGTGTTGCTCAGCTTCAGCGGTCACAAGGATAAAAGGTACTCCCTTGAAGCGCGAATCCGCACGGACACGCTTGAGCAGGTCGATGCCCGTGCAGTTAGGCATGTTCCAGTCAGAGATAATCAAACCGATAGGAGCAGGAGCACTTTGCAGGGCTTCCCAAGCGAGAGTCCCGTCCGCAGCTTCCGTGAGATCACTGAAGCCCAACTCCTTACAAGTTTTGCCCACAATTTTTCTCATTGTAGACATATCATCAACAATCAAAACTCGTGTCGTTGGTGCAAACATGGCAGATCCTCACTTTTTTAGGAAATTTTTGTCTATTTCTATTTTATTTCATTTCGGTGTTTTAGGGATTAATTTAAGATCTAGTCAGTGAATAATTCGTAACAATCAAAGTTAAACTGATCTTTCTCATCTGTTTTAAGGAGCGCCACATGAAGACCGCCTATGATTTTTCAGCCAAGAACCTCCAGGGCAAAGAAGTGAATTTGTCGGAGTACAAGGGCAAATTTATGCTTATCGTAAACGTCGCCAGTAAATGTGGCTTCACGCCCCAGTACGCAGGTCTTGAAGATCTATCTAAGAACATGAGCAAAGATCTGGTGGTGCTGGGTTTTCCCTGCAACCAATTCGGTGCGCAGGAACCAGGAGCTGCCTCAGAGATTGAAAGCTTTTGTCAGGTAAACTACGGCGTAAGCTTTCCGATGTTTTCTAAGATTGATGTCAATGGCGCAGAGGCTCATCCACTCTATCAATTCTTGAAAGGCGAGAAACCTGGTCTCTTGGGTACAGAAGCTATTAAGTGGAACTTTACAAAATTCTTAGTTAACCGTGAAGGTCAAGTGATCAAGCGCTACGCGCCGACTGATACTCCTGAAAAAATTAAGTCTGACATCCAGAAACTGATTTAGTTTGTTTACACTCTCCTCAGGTTTGTTGCGCTAGAATAAGCGTACTTCACCTTTGGAGAATTTATGCTTTATACAGGACAAGCTTTTCGCCTTGAATGTCTCAGTGATCAGATTCTAAAAGTCACTTTTGATCTCAAGGACCAATCCGCCAACCTCTTCAATGCTCTGGCCTTGAATGAACTGGCTCAAGTGCTGGGAGTCATCCGTCAGCAAAAAAATATTCAGGGTCTCCTCTTTACCTCTGGTAAGGATGGATTCGTCTTCGGCGCTGACATCACGGAGTTCCTCGGGCACTTCAAAAAGTCTGAGCAAGAGATGCAGACCTGGATCGCTCAGATCAATGAAACCTTCTCAGGCTTCGAAGATCTTCCCTTTCCCACGGTCGCCGCCGTCAATGGCTTTGCGCTGGGTGGTGGCTTCGAGATCGCTCTAGCCATGGACTTTCGTGTGTGCGGCAGCAAAGCCCAAGTTGGGTTACCAGAGACAAAACTAGGCATCATTCCTGGATGGGGTGGGACAGTACGACTGCCGCGCCTGATCGGTGCGGACCATGCCATCGAATGGGTCACAAGTGCCAAGTACTACAAAGCACCCGAAGCCTTTAAGTTCGGCGCTGTGGACGCGGTCGTGGACGACACAAAAACGCTCGAAGCCTCCATGCTTTTTCTCACTCGCGCCATCAAAGGCGATATCGACTGGAAGGCCCGTCGCACGCAGAAAACATCCCCTCTAAAACTCGATAAGATTGAATCCATGATGAGCTTTGATGGCTCCAAGGCATTCGTCGCCGGCATGGCAGGGCCTCACTACCCGGCTCCTGTCGCCGCAGTGGAGAGCATGCAGCAGGGAGCTCGAAAAACTCGCGCTGAAGCTCTCGCCATCGAAGGTGCTCTCTTTGCCAAGATGGCCAAGACCCCAGCCGCGGAGTGCCTCGTGCAAGTGTTCTTAGGGGATCAGTACCTAAAGAAAGTGGCCAAGAAACAAACCAAAGAAAGTGCGCCGACAAAATACGCCGGCGTGCTGGGCGCAGGGATCATGGGAGGTGGTATTGCTTATCAGTCAGCCTCCACCGGCACACCAGTGCTCATGAAAGACATCAAAACCGAACAGCTCGATCTCGGTATGAATGAAGCCACCAAACTTCTCAATGGTCTGGTGGAGAAAGGCAAGATGAAGCCAGATAAGATGGCGAAGGTGATCTCGCAGATCACACCGACTCTCTCCTTTGCGGATTTCCAGGCCACAGACTTTGTGGTGGAAGCGGTGGTAGAAAACGAGAAAGTAAAGAAGATGGTTCTGGCCGAGACGGAAGAGAAAGTAAAGCCAGGCACCGTGCTGGCGTCGAACACTTCCACCATCTCCATCACTCGCCTGGCCGAAGGGCTCAAGCGTCCCGAAGATTTTGTCGGAATGCACTTTTTCAATCCCGTTCACCGCATGCCACTGGTGGAAATCATCCGGGGTAAAAAATCTTCCGAGAAAGCGGTCGCTCAGGGCGTTCAGTACGCCGTGCAGATGGGCA
>JAJTIF010000010.1 GCA_021299675.1 Pseudomonadota bacterium
AAGCTCCATGTAGCCGACACCGCTCAGGAGATCACGACTCTCTTGAAGTCTCTGATTCACGCGTTGGTGGGCTTGGCCCAAACCAATATTGATGTCGTCGTGCCAGGGATGACTCACCTTCAAAATGGTCAACCCATCCGACTCTCCCAGGCCATCCTCGGACACGCTTGGGCCTTAAACCGGGACTTGGAAAAATTTGAGCAGGTCAAAACCAACGCTCTCAAAGTCATGCCCCTGGGTTCAGCGGCACTGGCCGGCACGACACTGCCTATTAATTTGCAACAGATTGCTCAAGAGCTGGGCTTTAGCTCAGCGCCGCTCAATAGCTATGACAGCGTCGGGGACCGCGACTCATTAGTGGAGATGCTGCAAGCTGCCTCTTTTTTAGGTGCTCATCTCTCGCGCCTATGTGAGGACATCATCTACTGGGCGTCTGCTCCGGTGGGACTGATCATACTCTCGCCCGACTGGTCCACGGGCTCATCGATCATGCCTAACAAGCGCAATCCCGATGTGGCCGAGCTGGCCCGGGGTAAATCCGCACTGTGGATGGGCGACGCCAGCGGTGTGCTCACGCTTCTCAAAGGCCTTGGCACCTGCTACGGCTCGGATCTGCACGAAGCGAAGATTCCTTATTTGCGGGTGAGCGATGATGTGAAACTGACTTTGCATGTCTTCACACCTTTTGTGAGTGAACTTAAAGTCGACAAAACAAAAGCTGGGGCACTTTTAAACCACGGACACATCCTGGCCACCGAAGTGGCCGATGCTCTGACCTTGAAGGGTCTTGCCTTCAGGGACGCCTATGCTCTGGTGGCAGCCATGGTCGAAGCTGCAGATATTGAGCAGGTGCAGATTCACCAGCTGAGCGAGGGCGCGCTTCAGAAAATCACGACACTCATCGACACTAATTTTTTAGCGAGTTTGAGTTTTGAGAAAACCGTGGAGCAAAGAAAATTCGCGGGCGGGACGGCACGCTCACAAGTGGAAGCCCAGATCAAAACTCTCTTGAGTCTTTAAGGCACTTCTCATCAAACATGATGACACTGCCGCTGGCGATAAATCGACGCATGAACTCGCGCACGTTCTCTTTGCCTTCGTTGAGCCAGTACATAACACAATCGGGATTATCACAATGAGGCCCGTGGTCCGCATCCTTATGGGCCTCTTTCATGGGCAGCCCATTATCCACCAGGCCCAGAGCATGCCCCATTTCATGAATGATCGTGGCCTGCTCGACATAGCGGGAAACGAGGGGATTAGTCGACGTGTCGGTGCTCTTCACCACATCTTTAAAAATGGCCACAATGGTAGTGCCCCCAAGAGAGACACCTACGGTGGTGGCAAGATCTTTTGAACCGTCATTGAAATAACCTTTCACAAACAAAATCACAAAGTGCGATTCAGTTTCAGAGGACTGCCCTTTGCGATGGGCCTGAGCCAAGGCCAGGATGTCATCCACTGTCCAGGATGTTTTGTTTTGCACACTGATCTCACGCATATCTTCAAGTTTTTTAGGGACCACGATTTCTGGAAGTACCGAGCGACCAAGGTACATGGCCACGAGGTTTTCTTCTGTCAGCTGCCACAGTGGATTTTCTCGAATGGCCGTATCGGTGTAGGGAGCGTTGCCGGATTCGTAGATAACATCCAACACCAGCCGCTTAGAAGTTTTAAAATAATTTTGTGTGGACTCGTAGGGAGAGAGCGAGAAATTTCCCGTGCGCACTTCTTCATTTTTTGAGCAAGAGGCGAAGAGAAGTGTGAGAGTCATGAGAAAAAAAAGTTTCATATAAGGTTATCGTCTAAAAATCGATTTCCCTAAAACTGAGTAATTCACTTTTTATGAATTGCTTGACCCCGGCGCATATTCGCGTTCAAATAAATGCATAGAGAGGAAACCTTATGCCATCACCGCAATCTTCAACGCTTACACGTAATATTCTTATAGGCATGCTAAGTGGTCTGGTATTAGGCGGTGTCCTGAACACACTGGGTCCCATCGAATGGCTGCAGACCTATTTCTTAGGCGGCGTGATTGAAGTCGGCTCACGGATCTTCATGGCATCACTCAAGGTGCTGGTGGTCCCCCTGGTCTTCGTCTCCATCGCGTGTGGAACCCCCAGTCTAGATGACATCAAAAAACTAGGCCGCATCGGCAGCAAGACCATGATTCTCTATACGGCCACCACCGCTCTCGCCATCGCTCTGGCCATTATTGTGGCGCTACTTGTCTCTCCTGGTGTTGGCCTCAATATCAAACTTTCCCAGGCGACCTTCGCCGCAGGTCAAACGCCCCCCTTGATCGATGTCATCTCCAATATTTTCCCCTCAAATCCTTTCGATGCGATGGTGAAGGCTGAGATGCTTCAGATCATCGTCTTCGCGGCTCTCTTTGGCGTCGCCCTGACCATGACCGGGGCCGCCGGAAAAAGAATTTCATCGGTCTTCAATGATCTCAATGAAGTGATCCTACAGATGGTTCTGATTCTCATCAACTTTGCGCCGATCGGTGTGTTCTGTTTGCTCACCAAAACCTTCGCGACCCAAGGCTTCTCCGCCATCCTTCCACTTGCGAAGTATTTCTTTGTGGTCCTCGGCGTGCTTTTTCTGCATTCTATCGTGGTGTACGGAAGCATGCTCAAGTTCCTCTCAGGGCTCTCGCCGATCACCTTCATCCGCCAGTACAAAAGTGTCCCGATCTTCGCTTTCTCTACCGCGAGCTCCAACGCCACCTTACCTGTGAACCTTGAAGTCGTGGAGCACAAGCTCGGAGTCCCCAATACCATCGCCTCTTTCACCATCCCTCTGGGTGCCACCATTAACATGGACGGGACGGCCATCATGCAAGGCGTGGCCACGGTCTTCGTGGCACAAGTCTATGGCGTGGATCTGGGCATGGCTGATTACTTAATGGTGATCCTGACTGCTACCCTCGCCTCCATCGGCACGGCCGGAGTCCCGGGTGTGGGTCTGGTGATGCTGGCCATGGTGTTTAAACAAGTGAATCTTCCCATTGAAGGTATTGGCTTGATCATCGGCGTCGATCGCTTACTAGACATGGTTCGCACCGCCGTCAACGTGACCGGCGATGCCGTCGTGAGCTGTATTGTGGCGAAGTCAGAAGGTCAGCTGGATCTGGCGAAGTTCAATAACCTGAAAGCTTAAGCAGCTTGGATGCTGGAGTAAGCAAGCTCTAGCATCTGAAATGTTTTATGACAGGCATCCATAGAGCCCGTGAAATATTTTTTTTCATCGAGGACCCCTTTAGCAAGTCGGTGCCGGTGAACATTACTCAAAGCATGCTCAGCACAGTCACTGAAAGAAATCTCCCCTTGATCGAGGATGTCAAAGAGCTCTGCCGCATTAAAAAAACCTTCAATAAATTGATTGAAACCAAGAGCATAGTCTCGTCGAGTTTTACTCGCTCTTAAGCGCAGTTCATTCTTCAATACGCTTAGAGGAATTTCTTTTGAGTTTATTTTCATCAGAAATCTTGTCGGAAATTAGCCTCAAATCTTTAACAACCTGCTCTAAGAATATCGCAATCTTAGCATTGACCCTATAGTTAACTGATCCACTTTGTCCCTTGGCTCTCATCTCAACTAAGTAGTTACTCAAGCTTGTTAATCTTGAATTATAGATATTTGTAATTTTTTGCAGCTCTTCTTCACATCGATGCACAAATGATCCTTTCCAATCTCATTTGAAACGAGATCTTTCGGAAAGCTATGCACCTAAGTATGAACTGTAAAATGAGACCTCTGAGGCAGAGGAATTTATTTCAGAAATGAAAGACAGAAATTATTTTTTCTTCTTCGAAATCCAAATTGTTTTATCGACGAGGGCCACAATCTGGCCCTCGCTATTTTTGACTTCAACTTGCAGCTCTTTTTCGGTCTTGCCCTTCTCCAACACTTCCCGTTTGATCTCGTCGATGAGCTCTTCGGTCACAGTGAACTCGGCGTGGACGAGTCCTTTGCCAGGGCGCTTGAACTGAATGCGTGCGGCTTTATCCCAGACGACATACTCGCGCCCGAGGTTATCCATCACCATTAGCATGTACCAGGGATCCGTCATGGAATAGAGTGAGCCCCCAAAATGCACACCGACGTAATTAGTGTTAAGTGTGGTGAGTTTCATCTCTACCCGGGCGAACCTGAAGTCAGCATTGAGAGTTTTAAGACGAATGCCTGCACCCACAAAAGGCGGCCACAGGTTGACCGCCTTCAGGAGAAGATTTTTTGGGATTTTTTGCCACATCTCATTAGTATTGCAGAAAAAGCACGGTCCAGTAAGGGCGACCCGAACGAGACACAGAAACGCCTAGCCCCATGCGCGTGAAACGCGGGTCCTCGATGGCCCGGCGATGTTCCCAAGAATTGAGCCACGAACGCAAAACGGCATCGGAGGTCATCTGACCGGCGGCGACGATCTCACTACAAGCGTTTCCGCCTCCTAAGGCTCGACGAGACGACATACAACGTTCTGCCAGCCCAAAATGTCCTAGAGGGTAGCGTCCATCACTCATATTCTGAGTATGAACTTCAGCGGATTGCGAAAGCGCAAATACAGGAACGATTTGTCTCAAGCCAAGACTAGCGCGGTGACTGTTGATAAATGATGTGAGCTCTCTAACCGGACGTTCGGTGTTACAGCTGGCTGCTTTGCAAACGGGCTCGATGGTCACTTCCGGAGTTGAGCTATTGTTGCTCGAAAGACCGCAGGCACTCACGAATACCAAAGCCAAAAGAATCGACTTCATTGATCTCTCCTTTAAATGAGAAGAGTCTCAATCTAGAACGCACGCTCGCGAAGGGTCTAGATAAAAAGTCTGACAGCTCTCTAAGTCCTCTAAAACTCAGCGTTTTTTGGCGTTCTTGGGAAAGCTATGACATCTCTGATATTCGTCATTCCCGTCACATACATGACCGCTCGCTCGAAGCCCAAACCAAATCCCGCGTGAGGAGTTGTCCCAAAACGACGCAGATCCGTGTACCACCAATATCCGGCTGGATCGAGACCCATCTCTTTCATACGGGTCGTGAGTTTATCGTAGTCTTCTTCCCGCTGAGAGCCGCCGATGATCTCACCTACGCCCGGGACTAGAATGTCCATACAGCGCACTGTTTTACCATCAGGATTCTGCTTCATATAGAAAGCCTTAATCTCTTTTGGGTAATCAGTCACGATGGTGGGTTTTTTAAAGTGGATCTCACACATGTAGCGCTCGTGCTCGGTCGCGAGATCGCCGCCCCAATCCGGAGCCGCGAACTCAAACTTGTGACCAGCGGCTTGTGCTTTTTTGAGAATGTCGATGACTTCGGTATAAGTCACACGGGCAAAAGGACTCGAAGCCACATGCTCCAGCGTAGCAATGAGATCGGGGTTATTGTTTTTACCAGCGAGAAACTCTAGTTCATCACGGTTAAACTCCAAGGCCCGCTTCATCATGAACTGAATATAATCACGGCCTAGATCAGCCACGTCATCAAGATCGGCAAAAGCCACTTCCGGCTCGATCATCCAGAACTCAGAGAGATGTCTTGCTGTGTTGGAGTTCTCCGCACGAAAGGTAGGACCGAATGTGTAGATTTTTCCGAGCGCCATGGCGTAGCACTCGCCTTCGAGTTGACCAGTAACATTCAAAAAAGTTTCGCGAGCAAAGTAGTCTTTGCTATAGTCCACTTTCCCACTCACCATGGGTGGGTTCTCAGGCTTCAGTGTGGAGACACGAAACATCTCGCCGGCGCCTTCACCATCACTCGAGGTGATGATCGGCGTGTGCAGGTAAAAATAGCCGCGCTCGTGGAAGAAATCGTGCGTAGCTTTTGAGAGCGTGTGGCGGATGCGAAAAACGGCGGAGAAGAGTTGCGTGCGGCCACGCAGGTGAGCGTTCTCGCGCAAAAACTCTAGCGATGTTTCTTTCTTCTGAAGTGGATAATCTTCTGGGATGGTGCCGACGATGGTGATGCTTTTAGCCTGCATCTCAATCGACTGGCCCTTACCAAGGCTTCCGACCACGAGTCCCGTCACTTCCACCGACGAGTGAAGTCCCAAAGCGGCGATAGCCGCATAATTTTCAAGAGTCGCATCCACGACGATCTGCAGGTCTTTATGGGACGAGCCGTCGTTGAGGACCATGAAGGAGAATTTCTTCGAGTTACGAAGAGATTTGATCCAACCCTTCACCGTGTGCGTCTGCTCCACGGGGCTAGTTGAGTGGAGGGATTTAATGGAAGAGAAATTTTGTAACATAAACCGAGTCCTTAGTTTTGTTTGAAAATTTGATGGAGTACTTCTTGAGTCTGGTGCCACTTCAAACGTGGGCCGTACTGAGAGACGACTTTAGAAGCCGCCGCCGAGGCGAGCATGCCCGCAGAGGCGTAGGTGTGTCCGTGGGTGATGGCGTAAAGAAAGGCTCCCGCGAACATGTCGCCGGCGCCATTGGAGTCAACGGCTTTCACTTTGAAGGGCTCAATGTCTATGAAAGTCTGGCCATCGAAGATGATCGCACCATTCTCTCCACGGGTGATGACGAAAGTCTTCGCCACTTTTTTAAGCGCTTCGCGCGCGATGAGAAGGTCACTGGTTTGCGCGAAAGTCATCGCTTCTTCTTCGTTACTGAACAGGAGATCCACTCCCGGACCGATCATCTCTTTCATGCCAGAGTTAAAGAACTTCACCATCGCGGGGTCTGAGAGTGTGATGGCGATCTTTACTCCATGGGCGTGTGCCAACTCGCGCGCCTTCACGGCGGCTTTCTGACCGGTGGGAGAAGCCACCAGATAGCCTTCGATGTAGAGATACTTTGATTCTTTCAGCGCACTCTCAACGAGCTCTGCCTCAGAGAAGGTGGAAGTGATTCCAAGAAATGTGTTCATGGTCCGCTGAGCATCTTTGGTCACCATGACCAGGCACTTGCCAGTGGTGCCGGCGGGGCGCTTGGAGGCGAGGTTTGAATCTACGCCGGATTCTTTGAGATCATCGACGTAGAAATCTCCGGCCGCATCGTTAGCCACTTTGCAGGAGTAGAAACACTTCCCTCCTAGCTGGGCGACGGCGATGACAGTGTTGGCAGCTGAGCCCCCACACTGGCGCTTGAGAGGATGAGAACCCAAGGCCCCCAAGAGATGATCCTGGCGCTCTTCTTCCACTAAGGTCATGTGGCCTTTGTCGATGGAGTGATCGAGGATGAATTTTTCTTCCACCTCAAATTCCATATCCACTAAAGCGTTACCGATGCCGTAGATGTCGTATTTTTTCATGCAATCCCCTGTGAGCAGGCATTTTAAAAGAACTAAGATGGCAAGTACACGTCAAAGCGCACGGCTTTTCCACTTTGCGTGAAACTTGGATTCTCAATCAGCGGGTCCGACTTCAATGGCCGCTTAATAATTAAACGTCGCTTCATCGCTTTTAAACTTTGTGCCACCTCAATGGCGTCTTCATCAGCTCCCACAACCTCGCGGAATATCCGCATTTCTTTGCGAGGCAAAGATTTTTGATTGGCCTCTTTAAACATTGGGTCAAAATAAATCACATCGACCTCAGAGGGGACAGTGAACGACTGGAGATCCAGGCTCCACTTCTCTTTGATAGGATTGTCCCAGTTTTCAAAAGCCTTCAAGAGCATAAGTGCTGGAATGGGATGGCGCTCCCAAGAGTGAACCTGACAACCAAAAACCAGAAGCTGCAGTGAATCCCCCGCCAGACCACAGGTGGCA
>JAJTIF010000196.1 GCA_021299675.1 Pseudomonadota bacterium
TTCATGTCTTCTATGTTGGCGGCTCCCCCATCCTGATCCACCCAAGCCGTGTAGCAGTGAAGCTCCAATCCCTGGGACAGGGTGAGAGTGGGTATCGCCTGAGTGCCCACGATCTGATAACCCAGCTCTTTAAGCTCCTGCCATCCAGCGAGCCGGGCGGTCTCAGAGAAATCGTGGAAGTGGTTGTTCGCCACTCCGGCTATGAGATTGGTTTTAGGGAGAAGAGAGCGAAGCATTTGAAAAAAACTCACACTCTTAAAGCTCTGACGAAGTAGAGGTAGGTGCTTAGCTGTCTGGATCTGGGCTTCGTGATTGAAGACGAGAAAATCCGGACGACCAATCCAAGCTTTAAGCTCCCTTGAGAGCTCAAGCGGCTGGTCACCCATGCCCAACAGATCCCCCAGGAACACCAGCTCCAGGTCCGCATCCTGTGCCTCACTCATCTTCGGTGAGACCCAATGATAGGGCCTTTGCGAGGGTCGCTTGCCTCGAAAGTAAAGCCAGGGCCATCTCAATCGGTAGAGAAGGTCAATTTTGCGGGTTTTCACTCTTACCTTTTTTCATGCTTCTCCCAATGCCACTCAGTTAAATGGTATATGGGTGACCCTGAATCGTCTCAGTGAGCTTAAAATGAACCCGATCGTTTTGGCCATTCCCGTGTTTATCCTGTTGATGCTCCTGGAGTACTGGCTCATGCGTCGCCAGGGCAAGAGTGTCTACCGCTTCCACGAAACTCTCGGCAACATCTATTGCGGCATGGGTCAGCTTTTTGTGGACGCACTCTTTAAGCTCCCGCTCATCGCGCTCTATGCGGTTGTGTTAGAACACTCCTCCATCCTGCACTTCAAGCTCGCTTCACCTTGGCTCCACTACGGGCTGTTGTTTGTGGTGATCGATCTGATTTTTTATCTTAACCACCGTCTCTGCCACACCAACAAATGGCTATGGGCGATCCACGGAGTCCATCACCAGTCCGAGGATTACAACTACTCAGTGGGTCTGCGCATGCCTTGGTGGCACAAGGTCGTCTCCTTTTGGACTCCCCTACCACTGGCGCTCATGGGATTTTCCATCCAAGACTACATCCTCGTGATCTCAGGGCATGCCGCGATTCAGATCTGGACCCACACGCAGCTCTTTGAAAAACGCATCCCCATCTTTGAGTGGTTTTTTGTCACGCCCTCGCACCATCGTGTGCATCACGGGAAAAACAAACGCTACATCGATAAAAATTTCGCCGGTGTCTTGAGTGTGTGGGATTATTTGTTTAAGTCTTACGAGCCCGAGAGTGAAAAAGTGGTGTTCGGCGTCCATCGAGTGCAGTCTCACACCAATCCTTTAAACGCGAACCTGATTCAATTTTTTCCTAAACTGATGGCTCCCATTAAAAGAGTTGAGCTCAAAACATTAGAAAAAACTCTCCTCACCATCCTGAGCCTGGGTTTAATCCTGGCCCTGACCGCCTTCCTCTCTCAGGAGAGCGCGTTCTCAGGAGAAGAAAAACTTCTCATTGTGCTCGCAGGGCTCAGCCTCATGGCGTTTTTTGGGAGCTGGGTGGATCGAGGTCGTTCGAGCCTGGGAGTAGTTGTCCCAAAAATGGTTCCACGCCTGGGTCTAGTCTCGATGCTGATGTGTCTTCTGGCCTTGCTCTAATAACTCTCCAGCCATTTGATCTGGTGCTCGCGGTCGTGCATGAGTCCCTTGTAGCGCAGAACCTCCTCATCCATGGAGTGCAGGCACGAGACAATCTGGTCTCGATCAGATCTTTCTAGTTTGGCCATATCGATGAAGTAAGTTCTGATGGTGAACACCAGAAGATCTTTGGTGACCGGGAAGATTGTCTGCCGCTCCACTCGTGCATAAAGCTCCGGGTCGTTGGGATTAAACGAGCGGCCCTTAAAAGGAGCCAGTGGGTGGTGATTGAGAATCGTATCGGTCGCCACACCCCAGGCCATGCGCTCCTGCGGTCCCCGCTCAACGGATTGTTCAAAAAGTTTAAGAGCGATCTGAGCGATGGGTGCAATCTTTGGAACTGGAAGATGGCTGTCGATAAAAGACTTTCCAATCTTATCTTCCGCCGCCCAGTGGTTGGGGGCACACAGATGAATGCTCGCGAGCCATTCGCGATTGTTCTCTTTCTTCCACAAGCTCACATCCTCTGCAAGATGCGAGACCAGCTGATCAAACTCATCGCGGTACTCACCGTCCTGAGAAAGAGCAAGGCCCGGGCAAAAACTTTTAATGGTCTCCACCGCCTGATGCATCTCTTCTGTCGTGAGATTCACTGGCCGTGGGTAGTAGCGTTCGAGCTTTTCCTTTCGGCGCTGCGCTTTTTGAGCGAGGTATTCGGCGTAAAAGGTAGTGGTGTCGAAAACCTCATTCGCCTTCACAGGCTTGAGCCCCACGCCCATCACAAAGCGCCCAGACTTCCAAGGCAGGCGCTCTTTAATCAGCGGATGTGAATAGGGATCGATCAGCATGCTTAGATGTTGAGCTCGAAGAGTCGAGAGACACGCTCGCGTGCAGCTCCCTCATAAGTCAGCCCACAGCCCAAAAGCTTATCACCCGCCAGGATCATGTCACCGGTGAGCATCATGTAGTGGTAGCGATTGTTGGCCTCGATGATTTGATGGGCCAGCCAGCGTGGTCTCACAGAGCGAGTCTGGGCGAGTTGAGCACGAGTGAAGATGTGAACCCAGCCCAGGTTATTGATGAATAGAGAGTCGTTAAACCAGCGCGCGCGGGCGCCCACTCCAATCACTCCTGAGCGGCGATTATCGTAGGGAGTGGTCTGGAGAATTTTTCCCGACAGATCCATGGTGACGATCCCGGTGAATCCAAACTCCTGAGTCGTGGCCGCCACAAGACGCAAATGCTGCCCATCAAACACAATGGCCTCAGCGGCGCCACCCTTTTCAATGTCTCTGAGATCAGCGTCCCACACCATCTTCATCTCATCGATGGAGAAGGCCGACACGCCGGCTTCTCCGCGAGCGATATAGAGGTGACGGTCCACACGCACCATGGAGCGGCCGTGAGAGTCACCGTAGGGAAGAGCATTGAGGGCAAACTCCGTGATGAGTTGACCCTGCAGATTGATGATCGAAAGTTTAAAGCCCATGAGCAACACCAGATGATCATCAATGGCGATCAAATCATAGATGCGCTCCGGAGTTTGATAGAGGCGCTGGCCCGCAAGTGTCTCCACCACATAACTCATCCCCCGCTCTTGCACACGCGTGCGACGGGCCAGGTAATTATCCTGGATCACCGGCGGATTATTTTGATAGTAGCCGCCACCCAAAGGCAGGTAGGCTTCGCGGCAGACTTTTTCCAAGTGCTGCGCTTGAGTGCTAAGGGAGAGGATTAAACTCATGAGTAAAAACATTCAATGACTCCTGACAATGATTCCCAGAAATCATTTCAAAAAGCCCAGGCTTTGGCCTCGAAAAAAAATCCCGAGCAATTTAGTTTTTGCGCGCAA
>JAJTIF010000302.1 GCA_021299675.1 Pseudomonadota bacterium
GGACTTCCTCTTTGATCATTTCTATCACGTTGCGCTTGTCGGAGAGCGTAGACTCAACTTTTCGCACTGACCATGACTTCGTTAGTTCGCCGTTAAGCCCTGGCGTGAAAGTGGTGATCACGACTGATGTGCCGGTCACATTGAGATCTTTTAGATCGAAGTTATACTGGATCGTCATCGTCGTCACTTCGTTGAGCCGTGGGTCGCGCTGACTGGCGATGATACTCATGGAACTGGCTTGGCACTTCTTTGCTTCAAAGACGAGAGTGTCGTCTCGAAGTGTCAGTTCTTGCTCCAGGCGATCGCAGATTTTGTTTTTGATATCTTTAGACTTCAGCTCTTGAGCCGCGAAGCTGAGTGAAGAAAATAGCACTAATCCAATAGAGAAATAATGAAACATACGAACCCCCAATATGTTGGGGGTTATAGGAGCTTCTCTTTGAGGCGACTACCGAAGCCTAAGAGACCTGAAAAAATTACAGGCTAAATTGATTTTGGCAGGCGCGGTTGATCGCCGCTAGAAACTCCGTGTCTGAACGCGAGATAAGATCTCCTTCAGCATCGAAGAGCCGAGGCCTTGGAACTCGACAGCGCTTCGTTCCTTGAGTTACGATGGCCTCGGCAGCTCCTTGAGTAGGATACTCGTAGCGGTGATCCAGGCGCACGCTGATACCTGTCCCCTGGTAGTGCACGTTCGGCGGCGTTCTTTGGTGTCGATTAGTGTTGAGATCTTGCGGACCTTCGCGGAGTGCTCCTCCAAGGATGGCGTTCGAGCGCCGATCAAGGTCCACCGTTTCCCCTGTAGGAAGAGTCATCCGGATAACTTCTCCGATGTTTTCCACCCTAGGTACTGTCCGGCGCGGGAGCAGGAATACCATTGATTTAACGTCATGGGAGTCAGGGCCACCAGCCGAATCAATCAGTGAGAGAAAGGTTTCGTTGAGCGCGTGGTTAGCGCTTTCCATTTCTATTCCCCGGTACGGCTTTCCGCTGTCTTCATACGGAGAAACTAAGTGATCAATTAACGGGTGCCCATCGCCCGATCTAAAAGAGAAGCCAGCGGGGTAATCGCTGCGATCGTTGTTGCTCTGAGCGCAGTTGAATACGCTTAATACGCTGTAACCGTTAGCGGATCTGGAGCTACCACAACGAGCATCCACCTCTCGGGTTATGCGGGGAAAAGGGGTAGAGCTGGGGTCACGAGAAATTTGATTAAGAATGGGATCGGGGATTCGTAAAGGCGGAGTAACAGTTGTCGTGGTCGTGTTCGGAAGACAGTTGGTCAGTGAGGTCAATGTTGAGTTGACGGTGGCACTGATATCATTGACGCTCCCAATGACACCCACGAGTTCTCGACTCACACCTGCTGGGCTGTTCCCTAGATTGAGATTGAGTGCCCTGAAAGCGGCAACTTTTTGTTTGAGACTTGAGCACATGGGTTTTGTTGCCTGCATACCTGTTTCGCATATCTCATCGACGAGGGCGAAGAGTTCATTAAACTGCTGACCTTTGTCAGGAGATGAAATGTCTGCTGCAATTTGTTCGAGAGTTTTGCCCGAAGCTCTAGACTGGCTTTCACACTGGGCGAAGGCAGAATTTCTCTCTGTAGGTGTTGAGGCTTTTGCACAGAGCTGAGCTCCAAAAAGCAGAGGCTGGCACTTCAGTTCATTGCTGGCGCAAGTGGTCTCCGAAGAGCCGTAGTTTGGATTGTGGTTAGCGGGTGAGGAGCAAAGTTTTCTCTCTCCACTGGTGACAGTTTTCGAAGGCCATCCTGCATAGAAACAATCAAAACCTGTGTCGGCGTAGGCTTTGGCGATGAGCTCAGTCCAATCATTCAAATGTATCTTGCCTACAACGTCAGTCGGGGTAGCTGAATGCACGTCTTTAAGAAATTTTATATGAATCGAGAGGTACTCTACCTTCTGCGTTTTGGTCAGTTTCACAAACTGATGATGGGTCAGTGACCAAGCGGGAAGAGAGAGGAGGAGCAGGAGAAAAACAAGGTATTTCATACTGATCTTGTCGGATAAGTGTCTCCATAACTTGAGCTTTCAACTACCTGGAATTCCATACAATAATCAGACAAAGCCATCCTGCGTCTGTTGCTTTATGGGAATCAAGTCTAGGATGGGGGGACTAAAACCCAAGGAGATTCTATGAAACTTTATTATTCCCCCGGTGCTTGTTCACTTGCTTCACATATCGTGCTGAATGAAATTGGGACTCCCTTTGAGACAGAGAAAATGAATCTGGCTCAGAAGGCCCCGCTGACGGCTATTCATCCTAAGGGGTACGTGCCGCTCTTGCGCCTGGATGACGGTTCAATCCTGACTGAGGGTGTGGTGATCATGCAGTACTTGGCCGATCAAAAGCCGGAACTCAAACTTATGCCTAAAGCGGGCAGCATGGAGCGCTACCGCGCACAAGAATGGCTCAATTACATTGCCAGCGAAATCCACAAGGGCTTCTCTCCGCTTTTTTCTGCAGACCGTATGATCAAGGATGAAACAGCTCGCGCCAGCTTTAAGGAGCAAACCAAAGAAAACCTAAATAAGCGTTTTGCTTGGCTCGATTCAGAAATGGCGAATAAGAATTTCATCATGGGTGATCAATACACTGTTGCCGATGCTTACCTCTTCACCTGCATGAGCTGGGGCAAATACGTGGCTTTTGATACGAGCTCATTTAAGAATCTCACGAACTGGAACGCACGTGTCTATCAACGAGCGGCAGTTCAAAAGTCCCTTAAAACAGAAGGCCTTCTCTCTTAATCTGTGTGCTAGGAAGAACCTCTGGTTCTTCCTAGCTTTTAAATGTGGGCAAATTTTCTTTCAGTTTCGAGAAAAGCAGTCTGATCTCTTCCGGCTTTGGGTACTGCTCGCGAGTCACCAGCACAATCTCTCGGTACGCCGACTTCTCTGCAAAGGGATAGTACTTAATAAGGCTTTTGAGTTTCTTATCATCATTGATCGCCAGCTCAGGGAAAAAAGTATAACCATTACCACTGGCCACGAGGTAGCGGAGTGTATCGAGACTGCTCGATTGCTTCTGCAGTGAACTGCGGTTGCGATTCAGACCACAAAAATTTAACACCTCATCTTTCAGGCAGTTTCCTTCTGTAAGCAGGAGGAGATTTTCTTCGTTCACGTCTTTCACACTGACTTTTCCGTTCTTAAGATTCACGGGAAGCTCAGTGGGGGCCGCTAGCCAGAAGGGCTCTTGGTAGAGCGAATAGACACGATATCTTTTTTCATCGAAGGTGCGCGATGCGATGATGGCGTTGAGCTCACCGAGGTCAAGCTTGGCCAACAGGTCATCGGTTAATCCCTCGTGAATGATGAGTTCGAGTTCCGGGAAGGATTTCCTGAGAGGTGCGATGATGTATGGTAAGAAGTAGGGGCCCACAGTGGCGATCGCTCCCAGGTGAAACTCCCCACACAGAGGATGCTTCTTCTTCTTCGCAATCCGGATAAACATCTGCGCTTCTTTTAAGATCCTTCTGGCGATCTCCGTGAGTTCCACTCCTTGGGGAGTGAGGCTTACGGATCGATTCGTGCGCTCAAAAAATTTCACATCCAAGTGAGCCTCGAGTTTTTTTATCTGTTCACTCAAAGTAGGCTGGGAGACATGCAGCCGGTGCGCGGCTCTACCGAAGTGGAGCTCTTCGCTGATGGTGATGAGGTACTCAAGGTCTCGTAATGACAGCTGATTAATGTCCATAGGTTCCTCCTATTATTTGTGGTAGCGTAATCTATTTCACCTATTTTTTCAATAGGGCGATAATGGATCCACGGAGGATACGACTATGACTAAATTTTATGAAACACAAACCAAGAAGAACCTCGAGGCGGCTTTTGCTGGCGAATCGATGGCCAACCGGAAATACCTCTACTTCGCGAAACTCGCCAGAGAGCTTGGAGACGAAGAAGTGGCCAAGGTCTTTGAGGAGACGGCTCATCAGGAAACTCAGCACGCCTTTTCGCATCTAAGCCTGATCTACCCGAAAGAGAAGCTCACGGTCGAAAAGCTTCTAGAGATGGCGATCGAAGGAGAGCGTTATGAGCACATGGTGATGTACCCGGGCTTTGAGAAAACGGCAGTTGAAGAGAATGACCCAAAGGCTGTGGCTGAATTCCGGGAGCAGGGCTTTGAGTCCAAAGAGCATGCGGAAAACTTTGCTAAGACGCTGGAGCTGGCGCGAAAGAAATTTGCGGCACTGAAGGTCGTTGAAAAGATACATGCCGATCATTATCAGAAAGTGCTTGATTCAAAGAGAGGTGCCTAATGAAGAAGTACAAATGCGTCGTGTGTGATTATATCTATGACGAAGCCCTAGGTGACCCGGACTCGGGCCTCAAGCCAGGCACGAAGTTTGAAGACATCCCAGAGGATTGGAGTTGCCCTGAGTGTGGAGTCACGAAAACATTTTTGGAACTGATGGAATAGAGCTTAAAGGGCCCAAGGCTTGGGCCCTTTTCTTATTCGCTCCAAACGTAGTCAAAGTCGATGGGCACTTCATTTTTAATTTTGATTGTGAGCAGGCTTGGTCTTTCCACCCCATGAGCCTCCAGGTCGATGACGAGACTCCCTTTGCCTTGAGTGATCTCTGAGAGCTGAAGCTCGTAAGTTTTCTCCTGACCGTGGAAAGACACGCTGGCTTGGATTTTAGTGTTCTTCTCTTTGAGGAGAGCCTCTTCGAAGCTCCCTTTGATAGTAATCAGTGGGAATTTTTCGCTATCAAGAATCGTCAGCATATTCAGGTCACGGTTTGAGTCACTGGATTTGAAGCTATCAGTGCGGATCGCAATCAGGTATTCACAGCGTGTCCCTTCGCACACCATCTTTCCTTTGATTTGGTCTGAGGTGCCCTTCACCGTTTTAAAAGAATGAGTGACGGTGTAGGTGGCGCTGCCATTTTTAAGTGTATAAGTTTTAGCCCAAAGGTTGGTGGTCGTCAGGCAGATGAAAAAAAGTAAATATCGCATGAGAGCTCCTTAAAATTCGATCGTCATGAGGGCGGCAGAAAGAGCAAAGGCCCCGTAGCCGATGCCAGCGATAGTTTGGTGTTGCTTGACCAGGGAGCTAGACTCTTTTCCATCGTCTTGATTTTTTTTGTACAAGTAGCCCAAGACGGGAGCTAAGACCATAGCTGGGAAGTGAATCCATGCCAGGCGTTTATGCCAAACGATGTTGCCTCGCTCTTTGACCCCCGCAGGCTTTGGGGCGCTGAGGCTGTAGTAAGCTGTGGTGTAGTAGAGTAAACCGCTCGAAATCCCCAGGTACATATGAGCGTTATTGTTACCACCGCTGAAGAGAGCGGCGGTCATAACACCTAAGGTTGTAAGACCTAAGAGCTCATGGGTCTTCAGCATGCTGTGTCTTTCTTTAAGCTCAACTTGAGAAATCCCAGCGGTCGGCGACTGGTCTAACGGAGTCGCATCAATGCCCAGGTCACTGAGCTGCAGTGAGCCGCTGGCGTTTACGTTGAATGAAATAAGAAAACAAAGATAAACAAAAATAATATTCTTCAAGGAACCTCCTAGGATTACTTAAATCTATCACAGAAAATAAATTTGAATATCCGGCTTATGTCTTAGGTCGAGTTTCAGGCTCAGCTAGAATGTCTTCAAGGAAAAAAGCCGCCAGCTGTTGTCGCCCCGATAGAGATGATTTTTTGTAAATACTCATGGCCTGCTGGCGCACAGTCTTTTCCTGGGTCGACCGAATTTCAGCAATCTCTTTCATGGAGAAGCCTTTAATGAGCAGCAGCGCCACATCTTTCTCACTTTGGGACAAATGCCATAAAGCAAATTGCTCATCGATCAGTTGACGAATCAGGGTGGCAGCGCCCAGAGATTTAGCCTTCCACTCCGTATTAGTGGTTTTTTCCTGATCTAGCTCAAGTTTGAGGAGGGATAACTTCTTTCTCTGCTTAGTTATCTTGATAGAAAGGGCAATAATACCAAAAATGGTAAAGGCAAACATGAGTAACTCATGCCAAACATGCTGCATCGGAACACCGTCGGCGTGGTCATGGTAGAGGTCAAAGCTAAAAAAAGTGGCATAGATAAGTAAGAAAACTAAACTCTTCATGCTCGAATCATAATCCAAACAATCTTTTAGGTCATTAGAGGGATATATTTTTTAAATAAATTGGCGAAAATAATCTCATCAAGGAAAGGTGAATTTATGATGAGAATTTCCACACTACTGTTTATATTGATCTCTGTGGACGTCTTTGCCCTCGATCTGGCCGAGCTTCAGGCGCTTGGGATGGCCAACTCAGAACTGCTGCAAGCAGAAGAGATGGAGCAGCGCGCGCTGCGTTCAGAAAAAGAGTTGGCTGGGCGCTGGCAAAATCCTCAGCTCATGACTCAGATCGGTAGCATTCGTAGTGGGGGCGCCGAGGGGTCAACCTTAGAGATGAGCGTCACCCAGGCCATTCCCCTAAGCCAAAAAAACACGCTCAAAAAAGATGTGGCTGAATTAGCGATATCGTCCCAGAAAACAGAGATCGAATACTTTAAGCGGTGGGTGTCCCATCAAGTGACCCTGGCGGCGTGGCGCACCTATGTGAAGCACGAACTCTTTCTTCATGGGAGTGAACGGGCCCGGCGTTTTGGATTGATAAAAAAATACCTAGAAACCAGTCCTCGCGTCAGCACTAAACAAAAAGTTGAGCTCTCCATCATCACCTCACAGCTGATTCAGCTCGAAAAGGATCAGGACCTTAAAAAATACGAAGCGGCCATTGCCTTAAATGATCTAGAGTTTTGGGTGGGCAAGAAGCTCGAACCCTCAGAGCTCAAGCTTTCGATCCCCTCACGTTTTAGAGAAGTGGGCTGCGATCTCGTCGACACTTCTTTGAGCCCTGAGTTGCAGCAAACCCGCCGACAACTTCAGATGACTCAAACTGAATTGAAACTGGCCAAGAGTGAACGCAGGCCAGATCTCTTCATCGGGGGAGGCTATCGCGTAGAAAACATCGCTCCCACCAACCACTTTAGTTATGCCATCGTCGGGCTGAATATTCCCATCTGGGATACAGGATCAAAACGAGTGGAGGTCACGAGGGCCAGAGAGCTGAGAGACAAGAGTCGATTATCCCAGAAAGAAAAAGAGCTCATGCTTAAGCAGAAGAATCAAATTGAGCTTATCAAGATGAGCACTCAGCAGCTCAAGCGTTTCTCTCTGAAGCTGGTAGATCAGAGCGAAAAAACTGTGGCCGAGGCTGAACGAGGATTTCGCCAAGGAGTGGTCGACGTCTCTACCTTTTTGCAAGCCGAGAATCAGACTCATGAAATCGTAGACCAAGTCTACACCTCTTGGATGAGTTATCTCGAAAATTTGAGCCCCTATCAACTCATGCGATCAGAAAAACTTTCGTGGGAGCCAAGCCTATGAGTCCGTCACATAAACAAAGTATCCTGGATCGCTCGATCGACTGGGCCCTAGGGAATAAGTTCTGGGTTATCACCCTCTCCATCCTGTTTTTTTTAATGACGGTGTACAGGGTCAATGACCTATCCGTCGATGCCGTGCCCGATATCACGAATATTCAAGTCGTCGTCAACACGAAGACTCTAGGTCTTGATCCCGAAAAAGTTGAGCTCACTGTCACGCAACCGATTGAGTTTGAAATGATGGGGCTTCCCAAACTCCATGACATGAGATCCATTTCGAAGTTTGGTTTGTCGCAAGTGACGCTCATCTTTAATGAGGGCACAGATATCTATTGGGCACGTCAGCAAGTAGCAGAGAAATTACAGTCAGCCATAGGCCAGCTTCCCGAGGGGGTGCAGCCTGAGTTGGCACCGATCTCCACAGGTCTGGGTGAAGTTTTTATGTACACTCTGAACCTTA
>JAJTIF010000238.1 GCA_021299675.1 Pseudomonadota bacterium
CAGATTGAATCCCCAAGCCACGGCGGAGGATTTGGACTTGCGCAGCAAATCGTATCCACATCCTCTCTAAAGACGGTCCAGCGTGTAACCCTCGATGTCGACAGAAAGCTTTTTGCGGCGGCCCGAATTGGTGACTCAAAGGCGATTATCAGCCAACTTGGGCCTAAACGGCTCAAAGAAACACCCCATACTGTCGATTTGGTTCGTGCACTTTATGCTGAGGCCATCGACAGGCTGGGTGATCGCGGGCTTTTCAAAATAGCTGTGCCGGTAACAACCAATGAAGCACGTCGATCGGTGAATGAACTTCTGCGCGATGTACGCAGCGAACGCGGCGATCTAGGGCCAACAATCTTTGATCGAAAGATGGCCTTTGATAGAGGTATAAACCAGCACGATCGAGCGAATGCTTCGACCTATAAGCCCGGAGACCTAATCATGGTCACAGGGGCAAATGGCATCAAACTGGCTGGTAAACAGTATAACCAATATGATCGCTTGACGGTCCAATCTATAGACACCGCCAAGCAAACCCTAACTTTAAGCGACGGTAAGAAGGAATTTATCGCGAAGCCATCGTCGGGATCCTTCACAGGGAATACAAACCTTTTTGCCGAACGTCATCGCGATATCAAACTCGGCGACATGGTCACCTTCGAGATAACCGACACTAAGAAAGGCGTCATGCGTGGTGCGACGGCCCTCCTCACGGACGTGACGCCAGAGAAAGTCAGTTTTTTAAAGGCAGATGGGTCCCTGCTCACACTTGCAAGAAATGACCCGGTACTCGCTCATTTAGACCACGGCTATGCGACCACGTCGCATAGGCTTCAGGGGACAAGTTTCGACACAGTTCTTCTGACACTGACCGAACATCTGAAGACAACGACAGCGCAGAGTAAGCAACTCTATGTCATGATGTCCCGCGTGCTAGGTCGTGAGACGTCATCACCTGCCAAGATCAACGTCATCGGCGAAGCCCCGGACAAACAAATTGAGAGGGCGACGGCACGGCGGAATGAAGCAGCCACAGGCATTGGAAGTCTTGGCGCTTCACGATCACAAGCAACGATGCAGTCAAAAGCGGTAAGAGGCCTGACTATCGACAGATCAGGTCGCTCTACCCTCAGAAGATTGGTTGATGGTTTGAGCGGTAGAAATCCTGTCGATAAAACAGGCATCGATAGCTTATCTCTATCGAAGTCACTGGGCCGACCTTCCCAAACTGCCAAAAACAGCCCGCAGACGATCATTTCGGCTATTTCGGGCCCCGCATCACCCTCCAAAGCGCCCTCTCCGCAACAACTAGCCAGCCAGCCTGGCCAAATGTTTGGAGAAAGCGCAAGCCTGCATCCAGCTTCGGCGGAAATAGCAAACGAGAAGTCAAAGACCGAAGGCAAAGATCGCAGCTTTGCAGAAAAGGGTATCGAAATGGATTCCCCCGCCTTCGGCAAAGACAGGGAAATTCAACAAGAACGCGACCTGCCGAGCCTGTAATTGGCCTCAAAAGCGCGTGTTCACCGGCATAACGGCAAGGTCCACGATCAAACTCTTCAAGGTTGAGAGCCGATCTGGAAGCCCGGCCACCATCTGTTCGACCTCTTCGGTTGATTTTCGCTTTCGACCTTCAAACGTCTCGGTCATAATGACGTTAGCGGCAACAATGTCCATTCCATCTTCGGACCACGACCAACCAACAGGGTTGAATGCCTCTACCAACTCTTTTCTTAAAATAAGTCGACTGTCCTCCGGCCAATAACCGCCAATAAATCCCCGATCAATTAAGAACTCTGGCGGCAGAGTGGGTGTTGCGGTTTCAAGAATGACGCATTGGGCACCGCTAGCTGCTTGAATTGCCTCTAAGCAGGCCATTAACTCGCTCATGTTACCGTTCAGCAACTCGGTATCTCTGGGAACCAGAGATTCAAGAATTGGCTTTGAAATGCCGTCAATAATCTCGCCAAAGGATAAATGGCAAAATTCTTCCGGCAGGCCCAGCTTCGCTTTCGAAAAGCTGAGTTGACACAAATAAGCACTACCGTCTTCAGACCATGAAACGACGCCATCGCGAACGATAGCACCTGCATCGGTCAGAAGCTCAAAATCCGCCCAAAGCTGAATGGAGGCCTGATCGCGTTTTCGGTCATACATTGCCATCCTTATGGGTAGGCCATTAATGGGAAAAAAAAACTGAGATCCCTCACGCTTTCCCCACTCCCTAACCTCACGCGGTTCAAAGAGGGCATTAAGTGGAAAGGGCTGAAATTTTGGGAAGTTCAAGGGTGGCTCGGCAGCGTCAGGCTGTTGGCCTCGCGCGAACGCGGCTTGCAAATCCGCCATCTCTTTACCTTGCGCATCGATTCTCTCAGGCCACTCTGCATTGAAACCTTCGATAAATGCCTTTGCTCTCATCCCGCCCATGGCAAACTCCATCGACCCCGGTGTCCGCTCCCGACAAACCTTGAGAAACTTTGCCAACAGCGCGTCATCATCCCAGTCGTCGGAAACGGTTCCGAAGTGCCGTAGCTCAAATTGCCGGACCAATGCCCGAGCCTCATCATTTCG
>JAJTIF010000343.1 GCA_021299675.1 Pseudomonadota bacterium
AAAACTGATTCGGTAAACATGAGCGGAAAAGAAGCCAGCGAACTCCTCGAGAAAGTTTTAATCACTTGTAACAAAAACATGGTGCCGCAAGATAAGCGCTCACCTTTTGTCACTTCGGGTGTCAGACTTGGGACCCCGGCTGTCACAACCCGTGGCTTTAAAGAGAAAGAAATTAAAACCATGGGTGAATTGATAGTCATTGCGCTCAAGAACCCCACCCAAGAATCCACTCTCACTCAAGTTAAAAAGGATGTGATCGAGCTGTGCCGCTCGTTCCCAGTGTACCCATGAAATATCTCCTCCTCCTCACCCTCCTGGCCTGTAATACTCAAAAAGCCGAAGAAGCTGCTCCTCAAAAGAGCGAATTCACCGTTGAACCTTGTGCCTGCATGAAGATCTTCCAGCCGGTTTGTGGCTCTGATGGTGTAACTTATGGAAACTCGTGCGAAGCCGAATGCCAAAAAGTCACTTGGACTGAAGGCGACTGCGCTCAGAAGAAGTAAAACCATAGACTTGACGCAGGCTTTCGGTGGACAAAGCTCAAGTCATTGGCTAATTTAACACCATGAACTGCCCATTCTGTCAGGCTACAGACACCAAAGTTCTCGATTCTCGCCTTCTCTCTGAGGGATTTGAAGTTCGTCGCCGTCGCAAGTGCGAAGCCTGCCAGAAAAGATTCACCACCTATGAGAAAGTCGAAGTCTCGATGCCGATGGTGGTGAAGCGTGACGGGCGCACAGAAAACTATCGTCATGAAAAACTTCGCAGCGGCATCGAGATCGCGTGTAAGAAACTTGACGTGAAGACAGAACAAATTGATCACGTGGTGAGCAACATTGAAAAAGCCATCATGGATATTTCGGACAAAGAAGTCTCCAGTGAGAAGATCGGAAAACTGGTGATGATGTATCTGCGCCACCTTGACCCCGTTGCCTACGTCCGCTTTGCTGCTGTCTACTATCGTGAGCTCAAAGAAGTCGATCAGTTCCTCAATCGCCTGTCAGAAGAAGAGAAATTTTTTAAGATCAATCCGAAGGATGGCCCCATTGAATACCAGGCGTGAGACTCGCGAATTCTGTCTTCAGTTTCTTTATCATTTCCAACTTCCCATCTTCAACGAGTCAAAAAAAATCCTGGCCAAGGACTCAGTAGAACTCTTTGATCAGCTCACCACTTTCCGCGAAACCCTCGGCGTGACCATGTCTTCTCAGGAGCAAGTTTGGGTGTCGAGCATTGCCAAGGGGCTCCTGGGCCACATCGATGAGCTCGAAGCTCTCGCTCAGAAACACCTGAAGAACTGGAAGCTCCAGCGTCTCTCTCGGATTGAACACACGCTCCTTTTGATGGCAGCCTACGAGCTCAAGTACACTCCTGAAACTCCTTATAAAGTCGTCATTAACGAAGCCATCGAGCTCGCCAAGAAATACTCGACCAAAGAATCCGGTGACTTCTTAAACGGCGTCCTCGATGCGATCCATAGAGAATCGCAAGCATGATGCCTGAGACAGAGATCCTCAAGACGATTGCCTCGGACGTTCGGACGATCGTTTGGGCCAGTGATGAAGACCTGAGTCCTCTCACACCTTTCTACCCTACTGTTGATTATCTCTTGGATGGACTCGTGCGAAGCCATCTCGAAGAAGAAAAAAAATGGTCTCAAGTGACCTTCGTCCATCAAGTGTTCGGAAAAAGTTTTTGGGTCGTTTTCGCCAACACCAAAGAATGTGACCTGAATTCATTTCTGAGCTCTGTCAAAAATATTATCCCAGAAGAGGGCCGCTCCAAGATGGTCGTGCTCAACACCGAGAAACTCCCTAGTTCCTGGGCTACACCGCTCGACAAGATCTTTGCTTTCGTCGAGAAAATCTAGCTACCGACAGATGACTTCAACGGTACTTTGGCCTATTTTCGTCGCAGCCTTCAGTTCCGAGGGCTGACGCTTAAGACTCCACACCTCTTTGACTGATTGGGTTTGCACCTTGCGCTCACTATTCTCACGAAACTCGACTTTAAAAGATTCGGCATCGATGATCACCAAAACTCCCGACTCCCGCTTCTGCAGGTTCACGCGGGGCCCGCTTTTATTGATGGAGAACTGCTCCCGCTGAGTCTCCCCATTTGATTGGCGAGTGTAGACGCAGTTCATGCCATCTGAATAAATTTGCTGAGCGAAGGCCGACGGAAAAAGAAACATGAAGAGTAAATATTTCATTGCTCCACCGCCCCCCCCTTAGACTGCGGTACCGAAGTAGGCGCGCTTGAATCGGGGAGATCGTTACTTGTTATAGATCGGCAGTAGGCTTGAATAGCTTCATCGTTGTTAGAAGTGACCATGGTAACTTTCACGTAGTTTGCTAAAAAGTCACGGCGGCGATTGTCTTCTTCTCTCCTTGCAGCTGGCGAAGCTCCCACATGCCAGCCACCAGGCGGCATGAGCTTCAGAATCATCTTATCGATAACCTTAGGACCGAGAGGGAACTGACGATTTCCACTTTCACCCCGAAGTGCTGCCTGAAACTCTCCCCACGCTTCATCGCTCCAACTCTCTCCAGAGGCGAGTCTCTCCATTCCTGGGAAGGGACTGAACCCATCTCGACCATGACAACCAATGCAGGCCTGAGTCAGCTCTTTAGCTTCATCGCCCATTAGGTTTTGAGAAACACGGAAAACATCTTTCATATTTTCGGAAAATCCAAGACTCTCTCCCAAATTCTGTGCCTCTACTCGCTCACGACACCACGATTCAACATCAAATTGATTCGCCAGCGGGCCAACTTGAGCGACCTGAAGAGGATCAGCCAGCGCTTGATAACTCTTCTGCTGGAGTGTCCGGCACATGTCACCGCCGTTGGTACGAAATTCTGGTGAGTTCCTCACCTCTGCGAGCACATCTTGCACGGCTGCTTGCTGGTAGAGGAGAACAAACTGATCTGAGAATGCCAGAGAGTCGTAGTTGGGGTCATTGCCTCTCATCATCGACCACTGACCAACGTCGATGCCTAAAGGACTAAGAACAGCACGAAGGCTTGAAATTTCGGCGCCTGCTGCTTCTGTCACGCCATTGACTCCACCAAAATCGCTGATGGCATGAAAGCCAGAGTGCTGAGGTGCCTTGAGGGATTGAGCAAAGAACTGTGATTCTTGCTGCGCCACCTGAGGCCCTTGGTTTTCTACGTTGCCCAGATAGGACTGTAAAAAACGCGTGTGCCGTTGCACTTTAAAGCGATCCGCCTGTGAATGATTTTCTGCTGTGTCTTGATTGAGTCGCTCCATGAGACCACGAAAATCTCGAAACCCAGTGGGCTTGCGGGCCTGATTGAGGTTTCGTAGATTCACGGCAGGGTTCGCCGAGAAGTGACTGTTGATGCGAGTGCGATAGGACTCTGGGATCCACTGCTCCATCTGCTCTCCACTGAGCATGTTGTCCTTACACGACCCTTCTCCGAGGCCTGCGAGGTAATACTTAAACTTATTATAATCGGGGTGCTCTTTGAGGCGCGTGGAGATGCGGCAAAAGTTTTGCCCAGACATCTGATCAAATGCGGCTTGTGAAGGACCCGTGTATTGGGCTGTCTTACCATCGAAGTTGGATTGACCAAGACCTGCCTTGTAGGGGTAGTGCGGTATTCGATAAAAGCCCCTCTCTTCCGTCTGGCGTCGGATTAGCTCCAACTGCTCGCGGGGTGTGAGCTCCGTGACTGGTGGTGTGCGTCCAGCAAACTGCACCTGCGGGTCCATCGGGATATCCAGCATCGCCAGGCGGTCATTAGGATTTGTTTCTTTTGCACTCACGACCTGATCCAAGAATGAAAGATAGGCCCTGCCATCGGTGCCGATGCGTCTCTCCTGGCCTTCGAGATACTTCCCATCACGGGCGTGCATCTCGAGCATGTCATCCCGTGAAGGCACCACACCCGACCACGCACGGTAGGTATCCCAATTGGGTCTTGGGTCTGGCTGCTTATGGCAGGAGATACACTTTTCTCCAGTCCCATCCATGTGGCGCTTGTTCTTATCGAAGTCGAGCTCCATGAACTCATACTTCGCCTCTTTCCCGTTCCAGCGCATGATTTCAAGCGTTGAATAGGTCGGTTCATTAGGATCGGTGTTGAACGTGACCCACAGCTCGGAGTTGGGAGACTTGAGGGCAATGCGCGGGTACATTTTTCCGTCGCGCACAGTGGTGGGCTGAAGACTCTCAGACTCACCAATCACGATGAAGTTCAACCCGTTGCCGCCGGCGGGATTGTTCGACTTCATCATGTCTTTGATGCGCGCGAGTGTACTCTCAAGTGTGACACCTGGACGGATGCTCGCCTTCCCACCGAAGCTATCACTCCAGTGGTCTCCCGATTTAGGCTGGCCTGTGATGTCAGCGATAAGATCGTTAAATTGATTCTGAAGATTTTGCTCGCACTCACCGCACGCCAGGTTTGATCCTTGGGGGCGGCAGTTCCGGTTTAGGCTTGAAGAGCCGAATTCCTGGCTCCCAAAACCTGCAGAGCTCTCAGAAGTTGGTTTTCCAAAACCACTCATCATACCGCCCATCCCGAAGCCCCCGAGCTCCCCATTCTGCAGCGGTCCTGCGGGATACTCTGGCCCATAGCCGCCCTCGCCCACGTCACCACCGAACATGCCTCCGACGATGCCACCTTGGGTCGGTTGAGGAAGCGGCGGCTGCGGAGCGGGTGTTTCTTGAGCGATCAATTTGAGCGCGAAGAAAAGAAAGAGGATGGTGAAGGTGTACTTGAGCGTATTCATTGGAGCTCTCCAGCTTCGGTATAGAAAGACGGTATAGAGACATTTATGTTTTGATTTTGGTGTTGAAACTCTCGCTGCCCATTCTTTTCCGCTGAGGCTTTCACACTCACGTGATCGAGTTCACCTACGACCCCTTGCCAATTATGGGCCTGAGTAGAAGGCAGGGGAAAGATTTGATCTACCCCAGGACGTTTCCCAAGAACTCGCGAGGCAAAGTACTGACCCTTTTGACCGAAGACTATGTACTCAGCAGCTGACCGAGGGTCGGCAGACTGCTCAGGCCGAGGGCCAAGAGGCAGCTCTTTATAATAGATCACTCGCTTGATAAGAAGACCCGCATTCCCTAGTTTCGCTCCGCCGCGCTCAAAATGATCGGCATGGACCTCCCCCCAAAAGACTTGATCTCCTGCGGCTCGCGCCCGACAGGTGAGTTGAGGGATTTTAAAATTCATGGAGCTCTCGGCCCTGTTGGCAGGATTTGAGGATGGGGCAAAGGTTGCATATCTTCCTTCGGCGAGTTTCTGTTTGAGTACTTCCTTTAAATTCTCTGATCCTTTTGGAAACTCTACCTCGTAGATCGCCTGGTAGTTGTGCGGAGGCGCGTAGAGCGGAAGATGCGAGAGATAAAAGGGGCCACTTCCAAAGAGCAAGTGCCCGTGGTAGCCGCTCATGACCCGAGCGAATTTTTCATCACTACAGTCTTCAGTTTTTGTGTGGCAGCCTTGCTCTAAACTGGTCGCAGTCGCCGGGAGTTGTGAGGCAACGTTCTGAACGGCATCTTTAAGCAGATCGTGAGCCCAAAGCGTGCTAGAGAGGTATAGTAAAATCGTCGCGGCGAACACTCGATGCCTCCCCTTGCATGACTTGATAAAGCTCATTGAGATGTCTCTGGT
>JAJTIF010000151.1 GCA_021299675.1 Pseudomonadota bacterium
CGAACACACCCATGATACCTATCGCAACGAGACTACTGGCTTGCCCATAGGCCATGCAAAGACCAACAATGGCGACGAGAATGACCCCTGAAATAATACGAAGAGTATTGTTAGACATGGATGGCTTGAGCTTGTTTGTTTTCGGTTGTGACCGCTTTAGGAGATAAACCACCAAAGCGACGCTCTCTTTGCCCAACTGATTGCAGGATGCGCTGAAACTCACTCACGGTAAAATCTGGCCACTTCGTGGGAGTGAAGCAAAGCTCAGCATACGCAATTTGCCATAGCAGAAAATTTGAGACTCTTTGCTCTCCACCGGTTCTAATCAGTAGATCAACGTCACCAGTCTCGGGACGCATCAGAAAATGATCAAGATCTTCTTCTTTTAGCTCTTTGCCAGGATTTTCTTCCATAAATCTATTCACTGCTCGCACAAGCTCCATGCGTGAGCCGTAACTAAAGCAGAACGTAAGCTTGAGACCATTAAAGTTCGCAGTTTCAGCCTCTAGATCGGCAATAAGTTTTTTGGTCGCCGGACTAAGGCGAGTGGTATCCCCTATGACTTTAAAAGATACCTGGTTCGCAATTAGACGAGCTCGTTCTTTAAGAAGGAATTTATGAAGGAGCTTAAAGAGAACGCTCACTTCTTCGTTAGGCCGACGCCAATTCTCCGTTGAGAAGGCATATAGGGTCAGGGCACCGACACCTAGATCATCTGCGGCTTGAACAATATCAGAAACGACAGCAGATCCACGAACGTGACCCCATACACGAGGACGAAAGCGCTGGGTTGCCCAGCGGCCATTTCCATCCATAATGATAGCTACGTGCTTGAATTCTGAGTTCATCAAACTGTCATCACTTCTTTTTCTTTAGCTTCCACAAGTTTATCGACTTCTTTGATAAAGTTGTCTGTAATCTTCTGAACTTCTTCTTGAAGTTTTTTTGACTCATCTTCTGAGATCACTTTATCTTTCTCAGATTTTTTTACTTTATCGTTTTGATCGCGACGAACATTTCTGATCGCAACCTTAGCATCTTCGCCGAGCTTCTTAACGTCCTTCACAAGTAGCTTACGCTTATCTTCTGTAAGAGCAGGAAATGAGATTCGGATAAAGTTTCCATCATTGGCCGGAGTGATTCCAATATTAGCTGCTAGAATCGACTTTTCGATGGCGCCGATGAGAGACTTATCGAAGGGCTGAATCTGAAGCATACGTGCCTCAGGAGTGCTGATTTGACCAACCTGCTTCATGGGAGTTGGGGTGCCATAATAATCAACCATGATTCCATCTAAAACATTGGCACTTGCGCGACCTGTTCTGACTTTGGAAAGTTGATTGGTTAGTGAACCAAGTGTCTTTTTCATATGCTCTTCAAGAGCTTTTTTGATTTCGTTTAGCATGAGTCTGTGCTCCTACAATTTTTTAGTAACGATGGTTCCAATTTTTTCGCCACGAACCACTTTAGCGATGTTGCCAGCTTCAAACATATTAAAAACAACTATATCCATATCGTTGTCCATACAGAGAGTGATAGCTGTTGAATCCATCACTTTAATTTCTTTATTCAGAACATCCATATAGCTTAAGGTGTCGAACTTTTTTGCATCCTTATGCTTCATGGGATCTTTGTCATAAATGCCATCAACTTTTGTAGCTTTCATTATAAGTTGAGCATGAATTTCATTCGCTCTTAATGCTGCTGTTGTATCTGTCGTGAAATAAGGATTACCCGTACCAGCGGCGAAAATCACGACCCTCTTCTTCTCTAGATGGCGTACGGCACGGCGACGGATATAAGGCTCAGCGACTTCTTGCATAGCAATGGCACTCATCACACGAGTATAAACGCCACTTCTTTCGAGAGCATCCTGAAGAGCGAGAGAGTTAATCACAGTTGCAATCATGCCCATGTAATCACTTGTTGCTCTATCCATACCTGTTGTGGCACCGGCAACACCCCTATGAATGTTTCCGCCACCAACCACGACAGCAATCTCGCAGCCAGTTTCATGAAGTGTTTTTATTTCTTTACTGATTTTATTAAGGATCTCTCCGGTTATGCCGTAGCCTTGATCCCCAGCGAGAGCCTCACCTGATAGCTTGAGAAGAATGCGATTATATTTCATGCTGATTCCTCAAAAAAAAGGGGGGCAGACATGCCCCCCTTAAAGAGTTAGTTAGCGAGGCCACCAGTCATCTTAGCAACTTCTTCTGCGAAGTTATCTTCTTTCTTCTCAACACCTTCACCAACTACAAGCTTAACAAACTTAACAACGTTAAGTTTTGTTCCGAGCTTTGCAGCCATTTCATCAACGTGCTTTTGGACATTGATGTCCGGGTTTTTTACGAAAGTCTGCTCAAGAAGACATACGTCTGAAGCAAGCTTAGCAAGTTTACCTTTCACGATATTTGGGATCATGTTCTCAGGCTTACCTTGCTCTTTAAGTTGAGTTGTATAGATCTCAGCTTCTCTTGCTTTGAAAGCTTCATCAATTTCATTGCCACGAACGAACATTGGGTTTGCTGCAGCAACCTGCATACAAAGATCTTTACCAAGCTCAACAGCTAGCTCTTGGCCTGTTACATTCTTATCAGACTCAAAAACGGTAATAGCCGCAATTTTGCCAGAGTGAACATAAGTTCCAAAGAAACCGGTGCCAGAGATCTCTACAAGATTCATACGACGAAGATCAATTTTTTCACCGATCTTGATTGTGAGTTCTGAAACAACGTCTTTTACTGTTAAACCAGTTTTGGTTTTAGCAGCAAGGAGTTCTTCAACAGTCTTGATTTTTGATGCTGCAGCAATTTCTGCTGCTTCTTTGACGAAGTTTTGGAAATCAGAGTTTTTAGCAACAAAGTCTGTTTCGCAGTTTACTTCAACCATAGCTGCGACGTTACCTTTTACAACAGCTGACACAAGTCCTTCAGCCGCAATACGAGATTGCTTCTTCGCTGCTGCTGCAAGGCCCTTAGTTCTCAACCAGTCGACTGCCTTTTGAATGTCACCTGTTTCATCAAGTGCCTTCTTACAATCCATCATACCCGCGCCTGTTTGCTCGCGAAGTGTTTTTACGTCTGTTGCAGTATAAGCCATATAAATATCCTTTCTGGAAAAGGTTGAAAATTATTCTTCTGTCTCAGCATCAAGCTTAAGCTCGATATCGCGCTCGTACTTCTCAAGAATTTCTTTCTCAAGACTTACGTCGATAGAACCTTCGTCAGATTCTGAGCGATTTTTCGCTCCACCTTGTGCAACAGCGTCTCCAAAGTATTGTGCGAAAAGCTGGATACTCTTGATCGCATCGTCGTTACCTGGAACAACATAATCAATTCCAGATGGGTCACAGTTTGTATCTGTAAGGGCTACAACTGGGATACCAAGACACTGAGCTTCTTTGATCGCAATGTGCTCGTTATTTGGATCGATTACAACGAGAGCTCCAGGAACTTTACGCATGTTCTTGATTCCGCCCAAGTTCTTCTCAAGCTTGATAACTTCTTTCTCAATTTTTGATTGCTCTTTCTTTGTTAGGAGCTTGAAGTCACCATTTTCTTTCATCTTTTCTACTTTACGTAGCTTGTCGATTGAAACAGCAACTGTTTTATAGTTTGTAAGCATTCCGCCGAGCCAGCGTGCAGTAACGTGGTAAGCGCCGCAGTCTTCTGCTGTTCTCTTAACCATATCTGCAGCTTGGCGCTTTGTTCCTACAAAGAGAACTGATTTGCCTGACTGAGAAGTTTTCTTAAGGAAGTCGTAAGCTTTTTTAGCGAGAGGAACCGTTTGCTGAAGATCGATGATGTAAATGCCGTTACGTTCGCCGTAAACGTATTTTTTCATCTTTGGATTCCACTTGTGTGTTTGGTGACCGAAGTGTGCACCAGCTGCGAGCAAATCTTTAACCTGTAACTCTGACATATAATCTCCTTGGTTGGTTAATTCGAATCAACTCAGACCATTTTCATGGACCATCCAATTGAGTTGATTAGAGTCTTCCCCCACTATGGGGGAAGCTAGTTTATTAAGTCTGAAGTATGTAACACAGAGGGCTGCCTGAGGCAAGAAAAGAGGAGCAGAATCAGCTTGTTAGGTCATCTGGAGGGGCAACTAAAACCTGTCTTGGTTTAGAGCCATTAGCTGGCCCTACAATGCCTCTTCTTTCCATGGCTTCGACTAATTTTGCAGCGCGATTATACCCCACATTCATTCTTCGCTGGATCCATGATGCGCTGGCCTGACGCGTAGAGGCAACCAATTTAACTGCTTCTTCAAAAAGAGCATCATTGGGCAATTCCTCGTCATTTTCTGGGGTTTCACCAGAATTTTCTCCCAATTTAGCTGTTTCGATGAAATCCATCGCCGCTTGGGAGTACTGAGCAGGGATCTCGCTAAGTACTTCTACCAGTTTTTCAATCTCCCCCTCATCTACAAACGAAGAGTGAACTCGCAAGAGATCCACGCCCTGTTTAAAGAGCATGTCCCCTTTACCTAAAAGTTTTTCAGCTCCCTGAACATCCAGGATCACACGCGAATCCATGTTAGAGATTACTTTAAAGGCTATTCGGGTTGGGAAATTGGATTTAATAACACCCGTGATTACATCTGTGGAAGGTCGCTGTGTAGCTAACACTAGATGAATTCCTGCCGCACGCGCCTTGGCGGCTAATCGTGCTATGTTGGCTTCAATTTCTTTGCAATTTTTTGATTGCATCAGATCTGCGACTTCATCCACGACGATTACAAGAAATGGAAGAGTGAAATCTTCAGAATCATCTTCAAAGTGCTGCTTCACGCGAGCTAGAAGCGCGCTGTCTGCTTCAGCGATCTTATTGTTATATCCTTCGATGTTTCTGACGCTTATTTCGCGAAGAAGTTTATAGCGCCTCTCCATCTCTTCTACGGCCCACAGGAGTGCCACGGATGCCATGCTTGCATCGGTAATTGGCGGCATAATAAGATGAGGGATTTTTTGAAATATTGCCAGTTCCACAAACTTAGGATCAATCAGGATGAGCTTAAGATTTTCAGGAGCATTTTTTACAATTAAAGAAACCAGTAGAGTGTTCACAAAAACAGATTTTCCTGAACCGGTTGTACCGGCCACAAGCATATGTGGCATGGTTGTAAGATCAACCACTGAGGGACGGCCATAGGCATCTTTCCCCATTGCAATTGGAAGCTTGTAAGTTGAATCTCTAAACTCAGGTGTTTTAAGAACTTCATCCAAATAAATAAATTCACGAGGATTTCTAGGTACCTCAACTCCAAAGGTGGTTTTACCTTTCATTGGGTATACCATCCGAATTGGTGCACCAGAGAGGGCCAAACTCACATCATCGGCTCTATTAGAGACACTTGAAACTTTTACGCCAGCTCCAAGATTTAATTCGAAAGTATCGACTACTGGTCCCTTCATCACTCCAACAATTTCAGAATGAATCCCAAACTCTTTGAGTTTATCCTCTACGATATGACCGATTTGAGTGAAATAGCCGGAATCAGGATCTTGGGGTTTTACGCGATGCTGAGGAGCAACACAATTGATGAGCTCTTCTTGTTCAAAAAATGGAGTCGTAGACTTAACAAAAGGAGAAGATTCATTCTCGAATTCTTCTGAGTCTAAATTGTCGTCTTCTTCTGTATCTGTATCTGATTCATTTTCTTCGCTTGAATCGTTACTTGTCTCAAACTCGATACTCTCATCAATGGTATCTTGATCCTCTTCTTCTATTGAATCTTCAGCTTCATCAACAAGATCCGTAGGTGAAGAAAATGGCATCTCAGGCTGAGAACTTTGAGGGCGCGGCAGAACTGAAGGTTGCTGTGAAATAACTGGTACTGACTTTTTAAAAAAACGTAATTGGATATTTTGAATTTGCTCATGAATTGAGCGCTTAAGATTTTGAGCTAACTCACTCCACTCGATTTTATCGAATGTACGTAGTGATTTAGCTAAACGATGAGTCGTTTTTATAATGAGTTTAAGATTTGATTTAAAAGATTGAGGCGCGATGAGATAATAGAGGGTGAGGACGTGAAATGTCAGTATAGCCAGTAATGTAAATGTGGAACCTAATTCTCGAATAAAGATGCCAAGGCCATCCCCTACAGTCTCTGGAAAAATAACATAGCAAAAGAAAAGTGCTGCCGAGATTGGTAGGATTGCAAGTAAAGGCTCACCTTTAATTTTCTTTTGATTTAATACAAATGAGTAGATAAGCGCGAAAGCAACAAAGCCTGCAAATACCCACACCCCTGTATAAAACCCAACATGAGCAATAGCTGAGACGATGTAATAGCTAAAGATATTAACATCTTGATTTTGAGAACTAATCTCAAAATAGTTATCCGGTAATCTCTCTTTAAAATAAAAAAAGAGCAGATTAAGGAATGCGATAGTAAAAAGACCAATAAGTTGAATTTTATAGATTTTTTGCTTCATGTCTTAATTGTAGGAGGCGATGAGGCAAAAAAAAAGCCCTTATGTGGAAAAAATCCAAAATGAGGGATTTAAATAAAAAAAGAGGGTGCATCTTGCTATTCTGACACCAAGTTCCCCTGGCACTACCTTCGCCGCAACTGAGCTTGACTTCCGGGTTCGGGATGTGACCGGGTATTTCCTCAGCGCTATCGACACACCCAAACTGTTAAAAAC
>JAJTIF010000161.1 GCA_021299675.1 Pseudomonadota bacterium
CAGGGCGTAGCGGTACCAAAACTGTCCAGGCCTTGCTCCCTGCCACTCCACCTGGGGATTGACGATGGTGGAAGTAAACACAAGTTGGGAGAGCTGCTCGTCGGCGAAGATTTCAACCTTGTAGCCCTCAGCTTTCTCACTGCCCGGTAAGCTGAATCTCAGCGTGCCTTTAAAATCTTCTGCGAAAGCTCTCGGGATCAAAAGATCCCATAGGCTCGTTTTTTTCTCTGACTTAAACTCCAGCTTGAGCTCTTGCTTGAGCTCTGGAGGAGCCTCGGGTGCGCTCAAGGGTGGGCTCGGTTCCACTTTGACTTTGGTTGGTGGCGAGTATGTTCCGTCGAGGCGACGCACGCGCCAGAAATAGGTTCCCACTTCAGGGAACACAATCTCCGTGGCTGAGACGGCTTTGCGAGTGATGATGATTTGTGAGAAATCTTCGTCCTTCGAGAGTTCAAAGGACTGCTCCCCTTCACCCTCCCACTGGAAATTGACTCTTTGATCAGGGCGTTCAAGCTTAATCTCCTGGCCTCGCATCGGCTCGCGCACTTGAAAAGGAATCCAATTGACCTTAAGGGGTTCAGACCATGGTGAGGCTTCACCGAACTTATTAAAGCTTCTAACTTTCAACTCAAACTCACCGGCCTTTTCCTGGTAGGGAAAACTCATTTCACGGGTGACCTGACGGGTAGTGGAGATGATCTCGCCCTTAAGCTCCAGGACCCACTCGTGCTCCAGACCCGTTGACTCAAACCGCAGATCCGCACTTTGGTCCTCGCGACTTTTACTGAGTTCCACAAACATTGCAGGCCACACAGGGGCCTTGAAGTCTTGCGCCTCCAGAAGGATCAAGCGGCTCCACTCACTCTCAAGCGCTTTGGGGCGGTCACTATCTTTGGGGCGCACCTTCCAGCGCAGTTCACCAGTCTTGGAAAGTTTTAAGGAGTAGTCTGTTTGCTGAAGCTCGATGATTTCAAGCACACCCTCGCGCTCTAAAAGGAGCTCATAGCTTTGAACTTTGGTGTCACTCCACTGCAAGAGTTGCGTGAAGACCTTCTGGCCAGCGGCGAGTTCAATCACTGTTCCCGCTTTGGGTTGCATCAGGATAATGGGCTGCTCAGCGAGAATAGAGAACTCTCCGATCCTGCTGAACTTGTCACCTTGCGAGACACGCCAATAGTAAGTTCCCACTGGAAGCTCTAGGCCCTGCGTATTTTGCGCCAGCTCCTGAGAGAAAAGAGTCTCAGTAAAATTTAAGTCACGACTGACCTCAAGTTTCGCCGCAGTCGCAGACTGCCACTCGAAGCTGACTCGCTCAAGATCTCGCGTCCAAAACTTCGCTCCCGCCTGAGGGGATAAGAGTGGAATTTCGTACACCACTTTCTTGGCACTCCCGGCACCGACCTCGAGGCCCTGATCTTTTTTAAGCTCGAAGCTTTCGGCCACACCTGCCACTTTCAGCTCTCCCTCGACCACAGAGAGTGTGGTCGCAAGGGCGCTCTGTGAGAGCTGCAAGCGCGCTCCTTCGCCTTCAAGGCGGTAGTTGACACCTGAGATGCTAAGCTCCAGGGGTTGACTCCCAAGAGTGGTGTGAACGAGACCATTTTCAAGTTGAACTCTTTCATTGATTCGTATGAGAGTGTTCGCTCCCAGCTGAATCGAGCTGCCCGAGTTCATACTCACCACGGCCTGCGCCTGCTCGCCGGTAAACACGGAAGAGCCTTGAGAGACCGGGTCTCCGCGGCGGGCGTCTCGCCACACCAGGTCTCCGGAGACTTTGAGTTTGGCGGAGTTTTCTAGAAAGCCGAGCTCACCTAAAACGTTTTGCTCTTGGTGATAATTTATGGGCAACCAAAGTTGATAGAGGGCCAGCGTGATCAAAGCCACGGCAAAAGCAAAGAGAGCGGATTCTGTTTTAGTCAGCATCATTACTCTTTCATTCTACCAGAGGGACATGGTACCTTGATATATATGGAAAATTTGCAGTCTCCTTCGCGACAATTGATCCGAAAAGTCAGGTTTCCGATCAAGTTTAAATTCACTCTCATGCTTGTGCTTTTCCTCGTCGTGACCATGACACTCTTTTTATTTCTCGCCACCAAACTCATCCGCGAGGACAAAGCGGCCTACATCTACGACACCATTCTTCAGCGGACCGAAGAAAAAGCTGTGATTCTAGAGGCAAATCTACTCAAGTGGCAGACACTGCTCGCAAAGGCAGATCTTCAACCCAAGGATTATCCGGAGATTGCCGCTGTCTACGAGCAAGGAAAGCTGGTCTACCGATCGCAGACGATCGTGGGTCAGGAGCTTCCCCTTCTGGCATCGGGGCAAGAGCAGCAGGTCTTTTTTAGCAACGATCGCGCCTACCTCAATCTTGAGGGGAAAGATCAGTCTCGCACTCTCTGGATCGATCTGGCGTCTACCACCAACCAAGACTCGCCCTTCGAGGAGTTCATCGCTGAGCCGAACGGCCGCGTGCTCTCAAAGATTTCCCCTCGCTTGAGTTGGCTGGAAGAGATAAACCGACAGACCGTACTCTCCGGCAGCCTCCGGATAGAGGGAGCGATCGTGGGGTTCGTGAAACTCCCCCAGCTTAACTGGATTTTAATTTCGCGGATTGAAGAGGCGAAGGCCTTTGCGGTCGCGGGCTATATGGTTTCAAAATCGTTCTACTTCGCTCTTCTCATTCTCGGTATCGCTATCATCATCGGCATCCTCGCCGTGCGACCACTAACCTCTCAGCTCGAGCGCCTCACGCTCACCACCCAGAAGATTGGTCTTGGAGATTTCACCCATACGGTTGAAGCCAAAAGCTTCGATGAGATTGGCGTGCTCTCCGATTCGTTCAACCTCATGAGCAAAAAGATTCTCGCCTTTATGGAAGAGATGAAAGAGAAGGCGCGACTGGAAAGTGAGATGAGAGTTGCACAATTGGTGCAGACGGCTTTCATCCCTCCGCAGAGTCTCCACTTAGGAGAGACACAAGTGCTCTCCTACACCACTCCGGCCAGCGAGTGTGGCGGTGACTGGTGGGGCATGCTGGAGTTTCAAGACAGACAAATATTTATGATTGCCGATGCCACAGGTCACGGTGTGCCCGCCGCCCTTCTCACTGCGAGCATCAATGCCTGCAAAGAAAGCCTCGGGGTGCTCTTTGAGCGCGATCCCGAACTGGCTCAAAGCACAGCTCGCATGATGAGTTACCTCAACCGCGTGATCTCTCGCTCTGGAGACCAGATTCAGATGACCTGTTTTCTGGCTTCCTGGCATCGCGCCTCGAAGACTCTCACTTACACCAACGCCAGCCACCCACCAGCACTGCTCTATCTTCCGCCCAAAGAGGGTGCTGGCACCAAAGAAAACATACGCCCACTCCTAGAGGCGAAGGGACCTCGGCTTGGGGAGCAGGAAGATGTGCTATTTACTGAAAATTACGTGGAGCTCCCGCCCGGTGTTAGTATGTTGCTCTACACGGATGGTATTTTAGAGGCACAAAGTCCTGAGGGTCAGGCGTGGGGTCAGAGGCGTTTTATCAACTCTCTGCTCAGCTGCTTGTCGCAAACGGGTCACCCTCAACTCATCATTGAAGATTTAGCGGCGTTTCATCAGTCATCCCAGTATGACGATGACCTAACTCTCGTGCACGTGAGGTTCTAGTTGAAGTTAAGCCTCTTCACAGAAAATAAAATCTTGAAGGACGCGCTCATCGAGCTCACGCGACCCAATCGATTGAGCCACAATCCCCAAGTGCTCCAGACAGATCACTTTGTGGTCGTCGATCAAGACCTGGCGATCCTGGAGGAGAAACTTAAAACCGTTCCTCGCCAACGCCTATATTTTATTTCAAACCGCAGTGACGAAGAAAACATCGCCCTCATCCAAAAGTATCAGCTCTCGCATCTCGTCGGCTTCGACGAGAAGAACACTCCTCTCGAGATCATGCAGCACTACCGTATTTTTGAAGCCAAGAACTTTTGGGGGACGGCTCACTACCTCTCTGTCCTACCCGACACTCTGAGTTTTTCCGAATCCAAACGCGAGATGAGTAAAATCCCGGAACTCATCAAAATCCAGAGCTGGCAGGATTTCTTTGATACGCCCGCCGACTACGTGAACCTCATGGCCAACGAGCTCGTCTCTAATGCGCTCTACAACGGGCCTGAAGGCAAGAGGCAGGGAGCGAACTACCCGGTGGACCGCAAGTCACCCGTGTTCCTCAAGGGCAGCGAGCTGATCCAACTGAAGCTCGGGGTCGACCCCCACGCCGCCGTCCTCTCGGTGATTGATAGCTTTGGCACCCTCACCAAAGAAAAAGTGATCCAGAGTCTCCACCGCAGCTTTCAAGAAAAAACAGTGGAACAGAAACAAGGCGGGGCGGGCCTTGGGCTCTACCTCTCTTACTCCCACGGTCACCAGTTCATCGTGAACTCGAAGCTCGGCGTGAAGACCGAGGTCATTATCGTGATCGAAAAGAACAAACGCTACAAAACCTACAAATCCAGACTAAAAAGTTTTCACTTCTTTGATGAGGCACATGCGCATGAGTAAGTTAAAAATAAACAAGCAGCTGATCGACAATAAACTGATCGTCCACCTCGCCGGCACGATCGACGAGGACGCCGACTTCAAACCGCTGGAAAACCTCACGCAGCCAGTGATCTCGTTTGACTTCAACGACATCACACTCCTGAATTCCTGTGGCATCCGTGAGTGGATCGGCTTCATCCAAAAGCTCCCAGCCTCGACTCGGCTCCATTACCAGCGCTGCCCACAGATCATCATCGAGCAGATCAACATGGTCCACGGCTTCTTCAAATCTGGCTCCCAGATCGAAAGCTTCTATGCGCCCTACTTTTGTCCGAACTGTGATAAGGAATCCAAGATCCTCCTGACCACCGAGAAGATTAAAAACTCCAAAGCCCCCGCGGCCACTTGTCCTCACTGCGGCACCGAAGGCATGGAGTTTGATGCGCTTGAGGAGCAGTACTTCCATTTCCTGAAGAGCAAATAATGTTTAAGCACTTCGATCACCTCTTCGAGCCGCTCGTGGTGTTGGATCTCAAACAAGAGATCCACTACTTTAATCCTAGTTTTCTCAACTTCACCAAACAGCCACCACGAATCCTGCGAGGCCTCAAGCGCATTGACGAGCTCTTCGCCGCAGAGGGCTTCGACCTTGAAGAATGGATGAACGCCGGGCTCTTGAAGCTTGACCTCACGATCTCACCGGAAATCAAGCTTCGCCACAAGCTCAGCTCACAATCCTCTCATGTGGTCCTGCGCCTCTTTCCACTGACTCTTGAGGAAGGCACCTTCGTCGCACTCTCCGTGCATGATCTTTCGATTGAAACCAACCTCTTCAACAAGTACCGCCAGCAGATCGAAGAGCTGCGCTCTACCCACGCCCAGATTCTGCAGGCCGACAAGCTCGCTACACTGGGTGAGATGACCGCGACCATCTCGCACGAGATCTCAAACCCACTCACCATTGCCGCAGGCAATAGTGAGTTGATTGAAGTGTATCTCGAGGCTGAAGACCTCACGGTGCTTCAGGCGGAGTTGATCAGGGCCAATAAGGATGTACGTGAATCCCTCGAGCGGATCAACTCCATCATCCGCAACATGAAGCAGTTCCTGTGGAAGTCCGAAGACGAAAAAGAGTTTTGTTCTCTCACAGAAATCACACAACACTCTCTGGGGTGGTTGCAGTCTTCGATCGAGGAGCATTCGATCCGTGTCGAAACATTATTCCGCACGCAAGACACCATCATGCTCGCTAATAAGATTAAGGTGGAACAGGTCATCGTGAACCTGATCAAAAACGCCATCGATGCGCTCGCCGAGGCGAAAATCGAAAGTCCTACAATCACCCTGGAGATCCTGCGCGACCCACAGGACCACCAGCTCATTTTAAACATCCGAGATAATGGCCCTGGCGTACCAACCAGCATCCGCGACCAGCTCTTCAGCCCCTTCATGACCACAAAAAAAATGGGCGAAGGCACGGGGCTGGGTCTCTCCATCTCAAAGAAGATCATGGGGTCCCACCAGGGCGCGCTCACGTACATTCCTCAGGAGTCTGGCTCATGCTTTCAGATGAAACTTCCTCCCATTGAGGGCTACAGTTTCACCCGCGGTGACAAGATCTCTCGTGGGATCTCGACCAAGCGCGGGCCACGGGTCATCGTCATCGATAACGAGCCGCAGATTTTGAACGTCTTGACGCATTTTCTTGAGAGTGAAGGCTACCACGTCATTGCCTCTGCCAGTCCCTACGATGCTCTTCGCTTCATTCAGAAGATGGACTTAGACCTCATCATCACCGACCTCGCCATGCCCGAGATCTCAGGCCATGAGCTCTCCAAGAGAATCCGTGAGCTCAAGTTCAAGGGCCCGATCCTATACATGTCGACGGCCAAGAATACGGAGATCTATAATCAGGACAAAGAGACTCTTAAGATTGCGGGCATGCTACTGAAACCCTTTTCTCGCGATGAAGTGGTCCAAACCATCAAGACAGCTCTGGCGAGGTCGACATGAGTGACTTAAAGCAAATGAACATCCTGATCCTCGACGACGAGGAAAAGATCTGCGACCTCGTGAAAGCATTCTTGAATTCCATGGGTAAATGGAACAGCATCGTGATCGCCAACAACACTCTCCAAGCGACTCAGAAACTTCAGAACCAGCGCTTTGATCTTTTAATCCTCGATCACGTGCTCCCGGGAAAACTGGGGATCGAATTTGCGGAGACTCTGCGGAACACAGTTAAGTTTCAGAGTCTCAAGATCATGGTGATCTCGGGTTTTCTGCAACAAGATGATGTGCTGAAATCAGTAGATCTGGGGATTAAGCATATCCTGGTGAAGCCCTTCTCGCGCCAACAGCTGATCGACAAGGTGACGGAGATCCTGGAACTCTAACAGGTGCCTAAAAGCTGCCGAGTATCATTCCTTTTGACACCACCCCACCCCGGAACACGTCCCTAAGTTATCGAATTTACGAATCTCCCTCTCCACCAACGTTGGCATTTATCTTGCTTCTCTATCTCTAAGGTAACCCGTCTACCGGAGAGACATTTATGA
>JAJTIF010000118.1 GCA_021299675.1 Pseudomonadota bacterium
GAGCTGATCTTGCTTCACGGTGGCCAGCACGTTGGCTGCCTGCTCTCCGCCCATGACCGAAATACGGGCGTTGGGCCACATGAACATAAATCTTGGGCCGAAGGCGCGTCCACACATGCCGTAGTTACCAGCGCCAAATGAACCCCCAATGACAACGGTGTATTTGGGGACTTGCACCGTCGATACAGCCGTCACCAGTTTTGCTCCGTGCTTAGCGATGCCTTCGTTCTCATACTGGCGACCCACCATGAAACCGGTGATATTTTGCAAGAAGACCAGAGGTATTTTCCTCTGACCACAGAGCTCAATAAAGTGAGCGCCCTTCACCGATGACTCCGAAAAGAGAATCCCATTATTGGCGACGATCCCCACCAGGTATCCGTGGATCTTGGCGAAGCCACAGACAAGTGTGGCGCCGTAGTTCTCTTTGAATTCCTGGAACTCAGATCCATCCACTAAACGTGCGATGATCTCTCTCACATCGAAAGGCTTGCGCGTATCGCTCGAGAGAATCCCGTAGATCTCTTCGCTCGCAAAGAGTGGTGGCTTGACGGTGCTTGAAATAAATTTTTTGGGGTTACTGGACTGATAATTCAGCGTTGAGACGATGTCTCGACACTTCGCCAAGGCTTCTTCTTCACTTTCTGCGAAGTGATCGGCCACGCCAGACTTCGATGTGTGAACAAGAGCTCCACCAAGGTCCTCAGCGCTCACTTCTTCACCCGTTGCCGCTTTTACAAGAGGTGGTCCACCCAAGAAGATGGTTCCGTTGTTTTTCACGATGATGGTTTCATCGCTCATCGCTGGCACATAGGCGCCACCGGCCGTACAAGATCCCAACACCACGGCAATTTGCGGAATACCCAAGGCACTCATCTGGGCTTGATTAAAAAAGATTCGACCAAAGTGCTCCTTATCAGGAAAAACTTCGTCTTGCTTCGGCAGAAAGGCCCCACCGGAATCCACGAGGTAGATACAGGGCAGATAATTTTCACGGGCAATCTCTTGCGCACGCAGATGCTTCTTCACCGTGAGTGGAAAGTAGGTACCGCCTTTGACGGTGGCATCATTGGCAACAAAGAGGCACTCCACACCGTGAACCAAACCAATCCCGGTCACCATCCCAGCGGCAGGCACATCATCATCATAGACGCCGTCTGCTGCAAGGGTACTGAGTTCGATGAATGGTGAGCCCGCATCCAGCACGAGATCGATGCGCTCGCGGGCCATGAGCTTGCCACGTTTTTTATGTTTGGCCGTGGCTTCAGCGCCTCCGCCTTCACGAGCTTTTTCAATTTTTGCTTTAAGCTCTTGAGCGAGCGATCTATTAACTTCAAAATTATGTTTGTATTGTTCGGATTGAGCAGAAATGCTCGAAGAAAGTGGTCTCATGAGAATGTCCCAAAGTGAATTATATTGATGATTTATGGTATCTTAAGGGTCTTTTGAATGGCAATTATTCAGCGCACACAAATGGCCAGGCGTGATCAACGAACCCTTCAAAGTAGTACTGGTTGAGAAGCTGAAACTCGGTGAACTCATCACTCGACTCATGCTTTGCCGCAGTCTGCGTCTCACCAGTTGCATCATTCCAAATAAAGTAATCTGGCTTGGCATTTTCTTGCCAAAATATGCCTCGCTCACCAGCTACGAACTGCCAGCCTGGCTGGAGGTAATGAAAGGCACGACCTCGGCCTGGTGCAAAAACACTTTCGCCCCCACAGACAATGCCCTTAGCCGGAATATCTAAAAAATCTAAAACGGTAGCAGGAATATCGATGTGCTGGGTAACCTTCTGCGCGAGCTTCGAGTCAAACTGAACCTGTGGGTGATAGATGATCAGTGGCACACGGTAGTTACCAAGGCTGTTGTTAAATTTTTTCCCAATCATCTGATGAGTGTGATCGGCAGTGATGACAAATAATGTATTGTTGAAAAATGGCTCTTTGGCTGCGGCTTCAAAAAAATCGCGCAGCATTTCGTCTGTGTAGCGAATGACAGGATGGATATCAAGTTCAGTTTTTGGGAATTTATTTCGGTACTCAGGAGGGAGCACGAAGGGGTGGTGGGAGCTAAGAGTAAAGACACCGGTAAAGAATGGCTCTTTATAATTTTTAATTTTTGAAAGGAAAAATTTCAGAAAAGCCCCGTCATAGATGCCCCAATGACTGTCGAAGTCACTGGGCGGACCAGGGTATTCTTCACGAGAGAAGTACTCGTCTACTCCCCGGGCGAGGGCGTAGTTTCTAAATCCCATAGAGCTATAGTGAGATCCATGAAAAAACGAGGTGCCATAGCCGGCTTCCTTGAGTCTTCGTGGAAGACCCAGGATGGGCATAGCTTGCGGTGAGGAGCGAGAGAAAGGGATATCTTGAATGGAAGGGACCCCGTCAAAAACGGAAGAGAGAACCTCAATGGATCGGCGACCATTGGCAAAATTGCGTGAAAAGAAGAGACCCTTTTTTCCAAGTTCATTTAAAAAGGGTGTATGCCCTTGTTCAAAATACTCAAGAGAAAAACTCTCTAACAGGATCAAAACGACATTATGCCCAGATTTTCCGGGATACTGAGCTTTCTGTCGTAAACTGAGAAGCTTTGACTCCAGCTCTTCAGGGGTGAACCATGTGCGCTTCTCTACCCTTGGGAGATTGAAAGTGCGAAGAAAATGAAAAGGAGTATTAAGCGTAAGATGGCCGAGTTCCGGAGCCCCATCAGTAAAAGCGGCGATGATATTTACAGATCTATCTTGTAGACCTCCACGGATGCCAACAAACACAAAACCGAGAGTCAGGACATAAGCAGGGATGGCCCACCTTTTTATTGAAAGCACTTTATTGATGGGCAGCCTCTCAAGAATCTTATCGAGGCGATAAACGAGAACGCCAACGAGCGCGACAGCAAAAGGCACATACCAATAGTAGACGGTGAGCTGGACGATTTGATCCTGAATATCTTTTTGGATACTCGTAAAAAACTCGCGAGACATTCTTTTTCCATTAAAAGGGAAAAGAATCACATCTGCGCCACCGGCAATCAGAAAGATAAAATTCAAAGCGAGAAAGAGAAGTCTCTCGGTACGCACGATTTTGTGTTTAATCAGTAAGAGCACAAATAACGGAGCATTTATCCAAAACAGCGCAGCTAGATCGAAGCGAATACCATGAACAAACGCATTAACAATTTCTGCAGAAGTCTGATTTACATAGATTTCATTATTGGCGAGATAAAACGCTAAACGAATTCCACTATAGATAAGAGTGAGAATAGAAATTCGTACGCCAAGAATGGCTAAGTCTTTTATCTTCATAGGCAAAAAAAAAGCCCCGGCTTTCGACGGGGCTTTATAAAAAAAGAGGGTGCATCTTGCTATTCTGACACCAAGTTCCCCTGGCACTACCTTCGCCGCAACTGAGCTTGACTTCCGGGTTCGGGATGTGACCGGGTATTTCCTCAGCGCTATCGACACACCCAAACTGTTAAAAAC
>JAJTIF010000103.1 GCA_021299675.1 Pseudomonadota bacterium
AACATTTTTTGTGCTTCCACCAGATCACAGCGCCAGTCGATCCCAAGAGTATCAATCGGAAGATCGTGAAGATATTCCCAATGCGCGCGTTGCGTGTGTTTAGAGTAATAAGTGATGCGCGTGTTGGGACAGCGCTTTTTAAATTCCACCATGACAGTCTTTAGCGCCGGCACCACGAATCGACCGTAGTCCCCGGGAGAGAGCTCCCCAGCTGCGGTATCAAACAGGCACACAGCATCCGCGCCGCCTTCGGCCTGGACTTGCATCTCGGTGATGAGGTTAGGGATAAGTTTTTGGAGAAATCCTTCCCAACGACCATCGACCAGACCCTGCTTGGCTGAGACGAGATTTCCGTCGTGCAGCCCTTCTGTGACGTAGGTGTAGAGGGTGAAGGGGCCTCCGACAAAACCTAACAAAGTGCGATCACTCGGCAGCGCTTTTTTGAGGAGGATACACGCCTGTTTTTGAAAATCAAAAAACTCTCTCGCAGGAGCAAGCTCTTTGAGGTCTTGAAGTTTTTTGACGCTATCAAGGTGCCAGTCTAGCTTCGGGCCTGGGTCGTAGCGAAGGCCTGTGCCTAAGTGCTCCAGAGGGAAGAGTAGATCCGAGAAGAGAATGGCGGCGTCAAATTTAAAATCTTCGATGGGTCCCATGGTTACTTCACAGGCAAGTTTGGGATCCTTGCACATGGTGATGAAGTCACTCTTCTTTTTGATGTTCTGGTAGTGATTATGGTAGCGGCCTGCCTGGCGCATAAACCACACTGGTACATGGGTCTTTCCATTGGTCTGGCGGCGCTGATCAAAAATATTCATAACATTCCTTTAAAAGTCTAAGCGGTAACCCACGCCCCGCACGGACGTGATTTTAAGCGGTGAAGCTGGATCGCTCTCGCTCCATTTCCGAAGTTTTACAATATAGTTATCGATGGTTCTGTTGGTGGGGAAGGCTTCTTCGCCCCAAATGTCTTCGATCAGCTCTTCCCGGGAGACAACTTCTCCCTTTCGTGCGAGGAGCTGCTGAAGGATCGCCGTTTCTTTTTGCCCGAGACTGGTGAGCAGTCCTTGAGCATCCTGGACGTCATAGCGGCGAGGCCAGAAGATGAGACGCCCGAAGCGGAATTCTTCCGGTTCCGCTTTCGAACGGCGCTTATACTGAAAGATGCGCTCAAAGCGCAGAGTGAGCTCTTTGAGTTCAAAAGGTTTAGTGATGTAGTCCTCGGCACCGATCTCAAGCCCCTCAACCCGCAAAGCGGGATCGTTCATCGCTGATAAAAAGACGAAGGTGAGCTCACGGTTCAAGCTCCTGAGCTCGCGTGCGAGCTCAAGACCGTTGCCATCGGGTAGGTTGATATCAAGGAGAGCAAGCTCCGTATGAGAAGAGTGAAGGCTTCTAGCTTCTTGAATGGTTTTGGCCCACTCCACCTGGTAGCCCTTAGATTTAAAATAATCCTTCAGAGTTGCCCCGAGGTTCTCTTCATCTTCGACGATCAAAAGGTTGGCTTTGCTTTGGATCACGTCATCTCCTCGGGAGCTGCCTGAAAGCGCAGGGTGAAAACCAGCGGCCCTTGGGTCGAGTAGCTGAGAGTCCCGCGCATAGCTCGCATCAGTTGCGTGATGAGGTAGAGTCCGATGCCGGTGCCTTTCTTGGAATCATGTTTATAGAATAGTTCTCCCAAGCGCTGACGGCTGCCGGTAAAAACGGGGCCGTGATCATTGTAGATCACTTGATCGGAGGCTAGGGTGATGAGAACTTTTGGAGTCTTAGGATTGTGGCGTTGAGTATTCTCCAGCAAATTCCTGAAGATCATGGTGAGCGCCATCTCATCGGCCATCACAGTACCCTGACCTTCGATCTGAATCGGAAGATTGGTGCGAGTGATAAACTTTTTCACAAAACGCGTAAGATCAATCGGCATCAGGGTTAGTTCGCCGTCTTTTTCGACTCTAGAGAGCTGCAGGCCTTTATCGAGTTCGTGCTCGAACTTCGTCGTGTCTTGGATCAGGCGCGAGGTGAGGCTTGTGAGTTGAGTGTGGTCGTGGGACTCATCGGCAATCAGGTCGCGGATGACTTCTGCTTGCAGGCGCATGCTCGCCAGAGGTGTCTTTAGTTCGTGAGTGAGCGAGGCGAAGAGCGCTTGGAGCGCGCGGGTTTTCTTGAGGTCACGGGCATAGAGGTACATGAGCGCCATCGAGCTGGTGACAATGAGAATGAGGAATGTTGAGCCTTCCCACTTCACCATGTTGATCACCCCCGAGCTCGTCGGCCCGATCATGCGTGAGAGAACCGTCAAAAGATAGAGCCACCATACACCTAGTGCCAACACCAGGAGCGTGAGGCTTGCGACGATGAGGTAGAACCAGCGGGTATGACGGATTAGTCCCATAGGCGTTTTCTAAGTTCCTTTAAAATCTTCTCATCGTGAGAAAGCGAAACAAAGCCCACTTCCCAGGCATTCGGCGCGAGGTAGATGCCTTTGTTCAAAAACACCTTAAAGAGTTCATAGAAGCGTTCGTTCAAATTATTGGGAATCTGCGTGATGTTGGTGAGCTTCTCTTTCGTCGGTGCTGCCCAAAAGAGTGAACCAAAGCGCTGGATGCCGTAGTCTTGAAATCCATGGGACTCACTCCACTCACTAAAAAGTTTTACAATTTCTTCTGAGTACTGATCCAAACGCTTGTAGGCATCGGGCGTAAGCTTTTTCATGTTCGCCAGTCCCGCCGCCATGGCGACAGGATTACCGGAAAGTGTTCCGGCTTGATAAACAGGCCCCACCGGAGCCAAGAATTCCATATGGGCGCGCTTTCCAGCGACGGCGCCCACGGGCATGCCACCACCGATAATTTTTCCGTAGGTCACAAGATCTGGGGTCACGCCAGAGAGGCACGCCATCCCACCAAAGTGCACACGAAAGCCCGAGATGACTTCGTCGAAGACTAGGAGAGCACCATACTTATCACACAAGCGGCGCAGTCCCTGGAGATACTCTGTGCCTTGCACGAGTAGACCATTGTTGGCCGGTAGTGGCTCGATGAAAATCGCCGCCACCTGACCAGGGTGCGCTTTAAAGCATTCTTCTACCGCAGCGAGGTCTCCGAGCTCTACGATTAAAGTGTCGGCAGCTTGTTTCGCTGTCACTCCCTTGGAACTCGCATCGGCAGTTCCCGCCAGGCCCGAGCCGGCTTTGATCAGCATGCCATCAAGATGGCCGTGGTAGCAGCCGTTGAACTTAATAATTTTCTCCCGGCCAGTGATCCCGCGGGCCAGACGTACAGCGGTCATGACCGCTTCTGTGCCAGAGTTCATAAAACGGACTTGATCGATGAAGCACAGGCGATCGACCATGTACTCGGCCAGCTCGAGAGAGTATTTTTCGCACGCACCGTAGCTCCAGCCGCGCTCCAGTGCCCCTTCGATCGCTTTTTTTACGTCCGGGTCTTTGTGTCCATGAATAAGAGGACCAAAACTCATGCAGAAATCCACATAGTTTTTACCGTCTTCATCCCAGGTCATCGCCCCTTCTGCACGGTTGATGAAGCGGGGAGTGGTGTGAAGACCTTTGAACGAGCGCACGGGAGAGTGCACACCGCCGGGGACGTATTTTTTAGATTTTTCAAAAAGTTCTTCGGAGTTCATAGTTTTCCTAAAAGAGTGAGAAACTCTTTGTGATCCGTCAGGGCCGTCACGTGAATGTTTTTGTCTTGGAAGCTTAGATAGGTTTTTCCTAAGCCACAGAAGTGCTGGATGTGTTTGAGCTCTGGCACCAATTGCGTGTAAGCCTCAAACTGCGGAAAGCTGGCCCACCAGGCGTGGGTGATTTTTTTGAGCTCGTCTACTTGCGCCGAAGTTGGAATCTCCATTTCGTGGGTATAAGCCGCGAAGACTTCTCCCACTGGACTTGTCGCTTTATCGTGCGAGAGCACCAGCCAGGGAGCATCGCCCATCATGAGTTGCAG
>JAJTIF010000124.1 GCA_021299675.1 Pseudomonadota bacterium
GCCATCACAAGATCTTCTGTGTGTGCGGCGCGTAAGTCTTTGACAACACAGAAGCACGAGATTATAACCATCAGACTAATTTTTTGATTGAAGGAGCACGTCATGGCATCACGTACGGCCGTTACTGAAGCACGCCGCAAGGCCAAGCACCGTAAAATGGGCGCAAAGAGAAAAGCTGCAAACCGCAATAAGGGTACAACACCTAAGTTCGCTGTCCACCAGAAGTAATTCTCTCTCATAAGAACACCTTTAAAGTTTCATTTTTAAATGTTCGATCTACGGAAACCTCTTCGAGGTTTCCGTTTTTATTTATGCATAAGTGCCACTGCACATTCTCCCGACTTCTCTCACAGGGTCCCCTCTTCTCCAGCATCGTGACAAAATCCTTTGGAATAAAAAACTCTCGCGCCATCTGCTCTTGAACCTTCAGGGCAAGGTCGCGATTGGAGCCTTCGAAGCTTATGCGGATGATGTCGGCTTTAGCGACATGCGGATAAGCCAGGAAAAGAAAAAAACTAATAATGAATTTCATAGCTGGATCCTTTGAAGGTGGGGAGAGCGAGATAGGGAATCAGTACCCAGTCAGACTGGGAGAGGAGCGCATAGGATTTCTCAAAGAGAGATTTCTCAAGGTAGAGGGAGATGGAGTCTTCCTCTAGGCGCACTAAGCGTGCCGGGCCAATTTTCTTTCCGCTTGAATGCAGCAGTGTCAGCTCTTTGCCTTCCTCGAAGCTGGTGTGTAGTTCGCCCTTGATTTTAATTTCGATCTCTGTGGCATTCTTTTCAAATTTTTCTTCCACGGCATCTTCGGCTGGGGCCACGAGGCTGAAGAGAAGAGTGTTCACGATAAGAAGTGTCAGGAAGATTTTTACTGCGAGCACCTGTCGTTTAGAGAGATTTCTTAGACTCTTCAAGCTGCCTCCATTGAGTTTCAAATTCGTTGATGTCTGACTTGATAGCTTCTGTGTATTGCTGGTGAATAAACATGCTGCCCAAAAGTAGGGATGTTAAACCAGAGATCCATAAAATGAGAAAGAGCGGCGAGGTCATTGCAGGCTCCATAGGAGATTTGTTTCTAAATTGGAACGAAGCTGCCACTTCACCCGGTAGTTCATGAGTGGTGTGCGGAAGGTGAGGGATTCTTCTTTCTTGCGGAGAACTGTGCTGTCCTGCTCTCGTTTAAACGCATCACTCCTCTCGAAGGGTGTGAGAAAAATTTTATAGTGCATCCGACAGCCTTTGGTTTTCATAGAAAGGTAGTCTCGCTGAGCATCCCAATAAGCCGCTTCCTGCATGACCATCAAGGCTTTCTTCACTCGCTGCCAGTTCGCGGCCAGCAGCCATCCCTTACCTGGAAAGAGCAAGGCAATCGATTGCACCACTTTGCCACTAGTTAGCATTTGGTTGATCACGTTCACACGCTTCACAAGTTTTGATGTGACAATCATGTTTTTTTTGAGACAGAGAAGTTGCCGGTGGTGTTCCCGCAGCTCGCTGCGCCTCTTCTGCCATATCCAGGCCTGCGACCCCAGGAGAGTGGAGAGCAAAAGCAGTAGCAGAAAGGCGGGAGCCTCTGCGAAGCCTTGTTGAGATAATTTCATAAGAGACGACCCTCAAATGACCAAGAAACTCGCGGGCCTCGGCAAAATGTGTAGGGTGCAGTCTGATTTTTAAGAGCTGCCCCTACGCGATAAACCTCTGCTCTCCACTTCTTTGAGCTGCACAGTGATCGCTCGGTGAGCAGGTACAGGCTCACCGAGAGGAAGAGAGTGACTGTCACCATGAAGACAGTAAGAAGCAGTTTCATGGCTACTTTTTAAGCTCAATGTTTTCAACGATTTGGGTTTTCATGTTAGTGATTCTTTTCTCAATGACGTCACCAAACTGCTTCACAGCCACCAGTGAGATAATCCCCACCAGTCCTGAAACAATGACGTATTCCATGAGTGCTTGGCCTTTCTGATTACGGACTTTCATACAATCTCCTTTGGGTTAGTGGTGGCGAGGTTAAAGCATGGGGTCGGCCGATGTGCTACGAAGAGGGAGATTAGTTGAATAGATAATTCAAGTATGAAACAAGAGATTGATCGAAGTGGGCTAAGGGCTTACAATCAAAGAATGGAACAAAATCCTCGCGTATTCGTTTTTGAAAAAAAAGAAATATTCCTTATCTTCGTATTCGTGCTCATCATGAGTGTCACGTGTTTTACTTTGGGAGTGAATCTCGGGAAAAAACTCGCACTGGAAAAGTCTGGTGTCACGCCGGCCGATGTAAAGGCGCTGGAGATGAAGTCCGTCGAGGAAGAGTTCGCTGACCAAGTGATGGCTGAGGATAAGCTCTCCGATGAAGAAAAGATTGAACTCCTCAAAAAAGAAATGAAAGACAAGTTGGATAACGAGCTCCAGAGCATCTCTCAAGAAGATACGCCGGCTGCTGCTGTTTCAACGCCTGCAACACCGGCCAATCCGAATATTGGAAAGTTTTCCGTGCAACTGGGAAGCTTCAATAACATGCAGGACGCCAAGCAGTTTGCTGAGGGCTTCACTGCTCGCGGCTACGAAGCCATCATCTACGAAACGCAGCTCGCCGATAAGGGGACATGGTTTCGCGTGATCATCGGCATATTCGACTCAGCCGGTGATGCGAGAGATTATATCAAAAAAGAAGCGAGCCTCTTTCAAGAGCAAGACCACGTGGTCATTGAGATCAAATAGGATAGGCTTTTTCCACTCTGACAAAGACATCATCAATGTGCGCCAGGAACACGTCTTCTAGGTGCAAGAGTTCCGGGAGCGGATGAATCTGGTTCATTCCCTGAGTGAATTCTTTAAGACCTTTAGATTCAAATGAAACTTTTTGAACTTTCGCATAGAGCTCTTCGCGTGATCCCTGATAGTGGGGCAAGAGCTTATGCAGATAAAAGCTAGAAAGCGATTGAAAGGCTTCTCGTGCTCTTTGAGTCACCACAGCTTCATTCACCACTAAGCGCTCAAGCTGGCGGTTGAGACGTCGGAGAGCGTAGAGGCTCAGGCCCAGCATGTCCGGCAGATAGAGGCGCTCATTGGAGCTATGGGAGATGTCGCGCTCGTGCCAGAGCAGTGTGTTCTCGTGAGCCACGGTGAGGTAGCTGCGGATCAAGCGGGCAATCCCGGAGAGATTTTCGGCTGCGATGGGATTCTTCTTATGAGGCATGGTCGAAGATCCCTTCTGGCCAGCAGCAAACCCCTCGTAGAGTTCTCCTACGTCAGAGCGGTGGAGGTGGCGGATTTCAATCTCAAGCCGCTCGAGGGCACTGGCGAAGAGGGCGAGGATTGAGGTGAGCTTGGCTAAGCGATCGCGGGGGATCACTTGACTTGAAACGGGTTCAACTGCAAGGCCCAGCTCCTTAAGAGTGTCAGCTTCGATCTGGGGAGTGAGGATGGTGTAGTTACCAACAGCTCCCGACATCTTTCCAGTCAGCTCGTGTTCCACGAACTCTTGTAATTCTTGGAAGCGGCGGTAGAACTCGCAGTAGTGAGACAGAAATTTTTGTCCAAAGCTCATGGGTTCAGCATACATGCCATGGGAGCGACCAATCGCTAGGAGGTGCTTGAACTGGACGGCTTTATCTTTCAGAAGCTGGAGGCTTGTTTGGTACTCTTTGAGAATGAGCTCGAGCGAGGCTTTCAGCTGAAGGCTCAAGGCTGTGTCGATGATATCCGAAGAGGTGCAACCAAAGTGAAACCACTTGGCAGAGTCGGCTGAGAGCTTTTCAGTGATGCTGGAACAGAAGGCAATGACATCGTGCTGAGTGGTGGCTTCGATCTCTCGGATACGATCAGGGTCGATCACAGCGTGGGCAAAGATGTCAGTGCGCACTCCTGATGGAATAATTTTGTGCGCCTCAAGGGTTTTCAATAAGGCCAATTCGACTTCCAGGAAGTAACCAAACTTCGCCGTATCACTCCAGAGAAGACTCAGGTCTTTTTGTTCATAGCGTTCAATCATTAGAAAATAAATCCTGCCTCAAGGGCGAATGTGTACCAACCAAGAGAGAAGTTTCTGTTTCGCTCTTCTTCCACCCACGACATGTTGTGAGTGAATTTTCCACCAAAGAAAAAACTGGTGCGTGATCTCTTGTGAAGACTGTATTCGGTGGTGAGGCCATAGCCACTATAAGTATTCGAGGTAAACTCATCTCTTAGAGTGTTATACATGCCGTAGACATGCACATACTCGAACACATCCTGCATGGGGAGAAAATCAAGAAAGAGCTTGAGGCGATAGCCCACACCCAGTCCTACTCCTAGGATGGATTGATTCGCATTGGGGGGCCTTCGGAAGGCAGCTTCTGGTCCTGAGCTTTTATTTTTTGTGATTTCGGAGAAATCAGCACTGCTGGCACGGACGGTTCCGCCGATCCAAAGTTTGGACCAGTTGTCGACGCGTCTCATGTAACTGGCTTCGAACCCCTGAAGGCCTGAGAGGGATTCATACTGACCGTTGAGGTGGAAGGCGAGGGAGAGTTTGTTGCGATCAAGGCCTGTGTAACGGCGCATGTCGCGCACGCCAGTCAGGGAGCTGATCGGGTCAACCATGCTCTCGTCGCGTTGGTATTTTTCTTTATAAATTTGGAGTACGTCTCGGTCACTAGGTTTCTCTTCTTCGTCGTCAAAAAGAAAAGCTTCTGCGGGCTCCTCGTAGGCAGCAAAAAGCGAAGGGCTTAGAAGAAACAAGAGTAGAAAGAATTTCATTAGCGCACCGCCAGTGTGTCGAAGTTATCGCCTGGAAGATCGTCTTGGCCCATGATCTCGGCGAGCTCGAGTTTCTTCTTGAGGTGGTCAAGCTTCACATCTTCCCGGTTGATGAGGGAGAGCACCCAGTTATCTAGTGAGAGTTTGATCTGTGGGAAGTCAGTGCGACCAGTGGTGTAGTTCTTAAGAGTGGAGTCGAAGTTCGAGCGAGCATTTTTATCTTGATAGTCAGCAATCGTGACCTTCTGCTCGAGGAATTTGATGGTACGAATGAGTGTCTTGATCCTCACGTCGATCTCACGTTTCGTGTTGAAGAACTGAATCTCGGCAATGCGCTTGTTAAGGTAGGCGCGCTTGTTTTCTCGAGAATTAAAAAGACCCTTCTCGCCGATCAAGGTCCAGCTCATGTTGACGGCGGCGACCATCTCGACGTTTCTGCCGTTAGGAGTGTCTCTGAGCCAGGAGTTCCCGGCTGGCGCAAACTGTTGCTTATAGCTGCCGAGGCCCACGGTGAATTTAGGAAGAGGAAGGTTATCTTTGATCACCTTCTCATAGAAGCGCTGAGAGTTTTCATACTGGACTTTGGCGTCTCTAAAAGGAGGCGAGGTCTGCATCGCCTGAGAGAGCGCTTGGTCAGTGGTGGTTGAGAGTGTGGTGAACTTAAGCTGTTCCGTGGTCTTATAGTTTGACTGGTACTCATCCCCTAAAAAATTGGAGAGACGCTCTTCTTCGTGGCCCACATCGAAGAGGGACTGCTGGTACTCGGTTTGCGCGCGTAAAAACTCTGAGCGCGTTTGGTAGTATTCCATGGCTGGAATCTTTCTCAGCTGCAGTTTTTCCCGTGCGAGGCGGTGGATGAATGAACTCTGGCGCAACTGTTCACGCTTAATCTTTACGATCTCTTTGGCGCGGACGAGGGCAAAAAATTGTGTGATCACATCAAATCGCAGACGACGGCGCGCTTCTGTCAGTCGCTGATTCTCACGCTCTAAGATCTTTTTGCGGTTTTGGTAAGCCAGATAATCACGGCCCCAATTAAAAACGGTGTAATCCCTGATGCTGACACCAAAGCTTCCTGTCGGAGAGACTTGGCTCTCAAGTCCGGGAGCTGTGCTCTGGGAAGTGTAGAGCCGATCGTAGCGCTGGTTAGAAGAGTTAATGTCTAGGCTGACTTGGGGGAGCCAGAATCCCTCAAAGTTATCACTGCTATCTAGGTCAATGCGGGCATTCGTATTGTCCCGGATCTTTTCAAAGGGATTACGGCGAAGCGCCTCTTCGATGGCAGAACGGAGCTCGAGTGAACGACCTTCTTGGTTGTCTACATCAAGGCGGTTGACTCGAGTGGTGCGGGCACGTGGCGCCGGAGTAGGCGTTGGTTCAGGTTCAAGTGCTGGCTCAGCTTCAAGCGTTGGCTCAGATACGATTTCCGTGTCCGGCGGGGCTGACTCAAGGGGTGTTGTTTCGGACTCAACAGGAATTGTGAGTTCCTGTGACGGCGCTTCGCTCTCTCCGAACACATCTGCCTCTGTCACATCCTGTGCCAAAGCCGCTGAGGTCAATCCCCAAAGGACAATCATTGCCCCAAGGTGACGTAATAACAATTCTCTCTCCTAGTGAGTTGTGTGTGACCTAGAGTCTAACAATGAGTGGATCGAAAAGAGAAGAGAGTTTATAGATTGATGCCAGGACAGCCGGATCTAATGATGGTCTCTTCCATCGCCTTAACTTGCAGGTCTGCTAAATAGAGTTCATTTTTTACACTGATTTGATTGGCCTCAAGGCGCTTGATCATACTTGGACGAGTTTGCGGCATTTTCTTAAGTAAAACATCATTACGATTCATTAAATCGTTAAGTTTTTGACGGAACTTGATTTTCTCTGCGCGCTCTTTCATCTGTTCTTTGCAGCGGAGGGAGAGATTGGGATCGGTGATAACATCCCGCGAGATATCGAAAGTCTGGCCCCAAACAGGTAATGTAAGACTTAGAGTCAATAATGTGACGATCCTTTTCTTCATTCTCCTATTATAACGTATAGTGTCCACCTGCATGCAAGAGGTATTTGGTTGTCGTGTCCTAAGCTTAGGCATAAAATAGGCCATTCATTTTGAGGTTACATGTCAAAAGCCTGCATACTCATCCCTTCTCGATTTCAGTCCAGCCGATTTCCCGGAAAGCCACTTGCCACCATTTTAGGCAAGCCCATGGTGCAATGGGTTTATGAAAACTGTCACCAGAGTGGTGTCCCAACTTACGTGGTGACTGATCACTCCGGGATAGAAAAGACGGTATTGGGGTTTGGTGGGAAGGTTCTTCGAGTAGACGACGATGTTCCTTCTGGTTCGCAGCGGATCGCTCTGGCTTATGAGAGGTATCTGCAAAAAGAAAACTTTGATTTTATCATCAATGTGCAAGGTGATGAACCGCTACTTCAGGGGCAAGTGATCAAGGAGTTAATTGCGTATCACGCCTCAGCACCTTTTGACGTGACCACCTTGGTGGTGGAGCGAGAGCTCACTCATCCGGCGTGGAAGGATCCGAATGTGGTGAAAGCCGTTTTAGGCTTAGGTGGAAGGTGCTTGTATTTTTCCAGGGCCTCGGTCCCTTATGACCGTGATGGTATCAATAAGGCATGGAACCAACATGTCGGTGTGTATTCATACCGACCCCAGTCACTGAAAGCATTTAATGAAGCTGGTCAATCATGGCTGGCAGACTGTGAGCAACTTGAGCAACTCAAAGGCATGGATCATGGGCTGAGTTACGGGGCCCATAAAGTCGTGGTGAACTTAGTTGGTGTGGATCGTCCGGAAGACATAAAAAAAGTAGAGGAACTCCTAAAGTGAAGCAGACAAAAAAGTATATTTTTATCACCGGTGGCGTAACGAGTTCTCTTGGCAAGGGCTTGGCCGCTGCTTCGATTGCCTCTCTCATCGAACGCCGAGGGTTTCGGGTCAACATGCTGAAGATGGACCCCTACATCAACGTCGATCCCGGGACCATGAGTCCCACCCAGCACGGTGAAGTCTTCGTGACCGACGATGGTGCAGAAACTGATCTGGACCTCGGGCACTATGAGCGCTTCACGAGTCTGACGCTTTCAAAAACAAACAACTTCACTACCGGCCAGGTCTACTTACGGGTGATCGAAAACGAGCGCGAAGGCAAATATCTTGGAAAAACGGTACAAGTCGTTCCGCACATCACCGATGAGATCAAGCGCCGGATTAAAATTGCAGCAGAAAACAGCGACATGTTGATCGGTGAGATCGGTGGAACAGTGGGGGATATTGAATCGCTTCCCTTCATGGAATCCATCCGTCAATTCGCGCTTGATGTGGGTGTGGAGAATGTGCTCTTTATCCACCTCGTACTGGTTCCTTACCTGGCAGCAGCCGGAGAATTAAAATCAAAGCCCGCGCAACACTCAGTCAAAGAACTTCGAAGCATTGGACTCTTCCCGCAGATGATCATCTGCCGCTCGGATCGCGTGATTGATGAAGACATCATCGAAAAGATTTCACTTTTCTGTAACGTCGCGAAGAAGAATGTCTTTCAATCCATCGATCTGGATCTCATCTATAAAGTGCCTCTTGAGTTTCATCGCCAGGGCCTTGATGAGCGGGTCACTGAGATCCTGAATATCTGGTCACCACAGCCCAAGATCGAGGAGCTCGAAAAAGTGGTCTACAATGCCACTCACCCCATCCGGGATGTGAAGATTGGGATCGTTGGGAAATACACCGAGCTGATTGAAAGTTATAAGTCCCTTGATGAGGCCCTCCGTCACGCTGCGATCCAAAACCAATTTAAACTCGTTCCCGTGTATTTTGATGCGGAAGACATCGAGTCAGGGAAAGCCAATCTTGATTCGGTTGATGGGATTCTCGTCCCCGGCGGATTCGGTAAGCGCGGAACGGAAGGTAAGATCAAAGCCATTCAGTACGCCCGTGAAAAGAAGATTCCCTTCTTTGGTATTTGTCTTGGCATGCAGCTCGCGATCATTGAGTTTGCTCGTCACGTGGCCGGCATCAAGACGGCGACCTCGATGGAGTTTCAAGACGAAGGCGAGTTTGTGATCCACTACATGTCTGGGCAAAAAGATGCGCAGAAGGGCGGCACTATGAGACTGGGTGCCTACGACTGCGAACTCACCGCCGGAAGCCTCGGTGAAAAAGTGTATGGTCAAAAATTAATCTCCGAGCGTCACCGCCATCGCCTTGAGGTGAATAACCAGTAC
>JAJTIF010000234.1 GCA_021299675.1 Pseudomonadota bacterium
AAAAAATGGGCCTCGAAGAGGCCCTTTTCAATTAAACAGTTTCTTCTTCTTTCGGTGGATCCACATAAAGCTTCGAGACTATGGTTTCGTTACCCCAAGCCATGAATGCGTCGTCATGCTGGTACATTGTAATCGTTTCCCAAGGGCAGTCCTGAGAACAGTTTTGGCAGCCAATACAGCGAGCGAGATCGATCTCAACCATTTGTTGAAACGCAGGGTTCTTTGGATCCGGGCCAGGAACTAGTTCAATAGAGTCGACCGGACAACCCGCAATACACACTTCACAACCTGTGCACCCACTCTGGTGGACAACGGCCAAGAGCTTGGGTGGTTTCTTACCCTTACGTAAAGGTTTAAAGCGCGCAGGGTGAGCTGCATTTTCAATTTTTACATCACTCATAGATTCCTCTTTTACACTTCAGTCATTCTAGCATTAATGGGCCCTTTTGTGCTAGCATCACCGAATCTAAGAATTTGTTAAAAACCTAATGTTTACGGTGTCTTATGTCAAATACTTCAAGATCTCTAAGATTTGTTACAGCGGCCAGTCTGTTTGATGGTCATGACGCTTCGATCAATATCATGCGTCGACTCCTCCAATCGAAGGGGGTAGAGGTTATCCACCTCGGTCACAACCGCTCAGCAAAGGATGTGGTGGATGCCGCTCTCATGGAGGACGCGCATGCGATTGCCTTGAGCTCATATCAGGGTGGCCACATGGAGTATTTTACTTATGTGCGCGAGCTCTTGGACCTTGCAGGTGGTAAGCACATTCGCATTTTTGGTGGTGGAGGCGGAGTCATCACACCCCCAGAGGCAGCGGAGCTTCACCGTAAAGGGATCACGCAAATTTATGGACCGGCCGAGGGTGTAAGCCTGGGCCTCAATGGCATCATTGAGGACATGATTAAACGAGCAGACCACGACGTCCTTGCGGGGGTCGAGTGGAGTCAGCTTGCCACGCGTCCGCTATCCCATTATGAAACAGCTAAAACCATTACCTATATTGAGGACCACAATAAGTTGCCCTTTAACGTGAAGCCAGCCGACATCGCTGTGCTTGGTATTACCGGTACCGGTGGCGCAGGTAAGTCATCTCTCATCGATGAACTCCTGCTTCGCTTCCACCGTGTCTACCCACAAATGAAAGTGGCCCTTGTAAGCATCGACCCCTCAAAAAAGAAAAATGCTGGAGCACTCCTCGGAGACAGAATCCGGCTCGGATCGGCGAGCTTCGATCAGTTCTATATCCGCTCCCTTGCGACTCGTGATTCGGGCAACGAGCTCTCCCCTGGAATCAAACACGTGGTGGAGTTTCTAAAATCGCGCGACTATGGACTCGTCATGGTGGAAACATCAGGAATCGGCCAAGCATCTGATGCCATCACTCAGATCGCTACTAAAACTCTTTATGTGATGACACCCGAGTACGGTGCCGCCACTCAGTTGGAAAAAATTGAAATGCTTGAGGTCGCCGACTTCGTCGCTCTCAACAAATTCGAAAAACCTCGCTCTGAGGACGCCCTACGTGACATTCGAAAGCAATATCGCCGCAATAGAAATCTCTTCGCCGGTCATCCCGGGTCACCTACCGATGATGAACTACCAATCTATGGAACCATGGCCAGTAAGTTTAATGACGTGGGCGTGAATGCTCTGTTCAGAGATCTTACTCAGTCTCTTAAGCTCCCTCTGAAAGACGACGCGGTCTTGGTGCAATGTGAGAAGGTGCCAAAAATTAAGGGGGCGATGATTCCTCCTGGGAGAGTTTCCTACCTGCGAGATATCGCGGAAACTTGTCGCACCTATAATGCCCACACCCTCAGTGCTGTCGAAAAAATCCGTCAATGGGAGTCGCTCGAAACAGCAGTAAAACTCGTGAGTGTGCCAGAGATAGCGATCAAGTCTCAAAGCATTTTTAAAGAGATCGACCAAGACCTGCGCCTGGTCCAGCAGTACGACGAGGTGGTGAATCAATACCTCAAGGGCACCTACTCGTATGAGGTGCGCGGTAAAAAAATTGAAGTCCAAACAAAATACACTTCACTCTCACATCAGCAAATCTCACGCGTGGGATTCCCGCGCTTTCACTACGCCTCTGATAAGTACAAGTTTGCCCGCAGCCAAAATCTTCCTGGGTTCTTTCCTTATGCAGCAGGTGTCTTTCCCTTCAAGAGAGCCGACGAAGAACCTAAACGACAGTTCGCCGGAGAAGGGGGGCCTCATCGTACGAATGCCCGTTTTCACTTCCTCTCGAAGTCTGATTCCGCCAAGAGACTCTCAACAGCTTTTGACTCTGTGACTCTTTATGGTGAGGATCCAGCTACGCGCCCTGATATTTATGGAAAAGTTGGGGAGTCGGGAGTTTCTATCTGTACGCTTGAAGACATGCAAGATCTCTACAAGGGCTTTGAGCTTACCCATCCCTCGACCTCTGTTTCTATGACGATCAACGGACCTGCTCCCATCATCTTGGCGATGTTCATGAACACGGCAGTCAATCAGAAACTCAGCGGAGCTGATCAGGTTGATGAGAAGAAACGCATCGAAATTATGCGCCAGGTGCGAGGCACGGTCCAAGCCGATATCCTGAAGGAAGACCAGGCCCAAAATACGTGTATCTTCTCTTTGGAATTTGCGCTCAAGATGATGGGTGACGTGCAAGAGTATTTTTGTAAGCACGCGATCAAAAATTACTATACTGTATCAATCTCTGGTTACCATATCGCTGAAGCCGGAGCGAACCCGATCACCCAACTCGCCCTCACTCTTTCAAATGGTTTTACCTACGTGGAGTACTACCTCTCGCGTGGACTCAAGATCGATGACTTCGCCGATAACCTTAGTTTCTTCTTCTCTAATGGCCTTGATCCCGAGTACACCGTCCTCGGTCGTGTCGCTCGAAAAATTTGGGCTGTCGCTATGAGAGACCGGTATGCCGCTAATGATAAGAGCCAGAAGTTAAAGTATCACATCCAGACTTCTGGGCGCTCCTTGCATGCCCAAGAGATTGATTTCAACGACATTCGCACGACGCTCCAGGCTTTCCTCGCGCTCTCGGATAACTGTAACTCACTTCACACAAATGCTTACGACGAAGCCATCACCACTCCCACAACAGAATCTGTTCGCCGGGCCATGGCGATACAGATGATCATTAACCGTGAATACGGTCTGAATAAAACAGACAATCCTCTCCAGGGGGCCTTCATCGTTGATGAGCTTGCTGAGATCGTCGAAGAGGCTGTGTTGTCGGAGTTTGAAAGAATCTCTGACAAGGGCGGTGTCTTGGGTGCGATGGAAAGCATGTACCAGAGAGGTAAAATCCAAGAAGAGTCACTCTACTATGAAACCCTTAAGGATTCTGGTGAGCTTCCGATTGTTGGCGTTAATACTTACCTGCCGGAAAAACAAGAAGAGTGGAAGCCTATTGAACTTTCTCGCGCTTCGACGGAAGAGAAGAACGCACAAATCACAAGGCTTGGTAATTTCCAGAAGGCTCACTCGGATAAATCCGCAGAAATGCTGGCACGACTTAAGAACATTGCCCTGAAGAATGGAAACATCTTCGAAGAGCTCCTTACGACCGTAAGGTTTTGTAGCTTGGGGCAGATCACTCAACTCCTCTACGAGGTTGGTGGAAGATACCGGAGAAACATGTGAAGAAATCAAAAATTTATACACG
>JAJTIF010000305.1 GCA_021299675.1 Pseudomonadota bacterium
AGTTTCTAACCGATGATCGACAGAATCGAGAAGAGCGCTTCTTCTATGTCGAGCAGAAGGCTTCACTCGTCGTCCAGGGAGCCATCATCCCTTTTGTGTTTCAGTGGAGAGTGGAGGCAGGGCACGCGTTTAACCGCCGGGTGTTTGCAGCTGAAAACTTCTCGCAAAAAAAACGCTACGATCTTCCACTGGGAGATGCGAACTTCCTCGCAGGCCAGTTGACGAGTTTTTTCTAATTCGTAAATTTCTTCCAAATCTCATTCAGTGCACCCTCTGAGCCCAGGGTTCCGGGCTGGTAGAAGCGTGAGAGACTCGCTTCATTGGGCCGGTAAACCTGGGGCGTGAAGTGCATGGGAAAGGCGTGAGGGTATTTATAGTATTTCTTTTCAGGCCCGACACTCGAGAGATGCCCGGGTACCGAGAGAGTGGGGTGCTCGGTCACAAAGCTCATCGCCGCGTTGATGCCTTCATACACACTATTGGATTTCGGTGAGAGCGCCAGAAATGTGGTGGCGTGAGAAAGTGTGATGCGCGCTTCTGGCATCCCAATCTGCTGGCACACGTAGTGCGCATTACAGGCGACCTGCAGGGCCTGAGAGTTGGCAAGTCCCACGTCTTCACTGGCCAGAATCATCAAACGACGGGCGATGAAAATCGGATCCTCACCCCCATCGAGCATGACCGCGAGCCACAGCAGAGCGGCGTCGGGATCGGAGCCACGGATGCTCTTAATGAAGGCTGAGATCACATCATAGTGACGGTCTTGGTTTTTATCAAAGGCCCGCTGCTTTTGAAGCAGCGTTTTGAGAATGTCAGCATCTTTTAGAACTTCAGGCTTCTGTGTCGAGAGGAGCGAGAGTGTGTTCAGCGCACTTCTGGCATCACCGTTACTCCAGCGTGCGATCTCACTCACAAATTCTTTGAGATCATCGCGCTTAAGCTCCGCCACAGCCTTCGTGAGAATAGAGATAAGACCTTCTTCACTGTGTCCCTTGAGCTCCAGCACTCTAAGGCGTGAGAGTAGTGCGCGGTTGAGACTCGTCTGTGGGTACTCGGTGGTGGCACCGATAAAGAGAAAATCCCCGCGCTCTAAGTATGGGAGAAGCGCATCTTGTTGAGACTTATTAAAGCGGTGGATCTCATCGATAAAGAGCACGGCTTTTTTGCTGCTGGATTCTTTAAAACTTTCAATCTCAGCTATGAGTTTCCTGAGCTCTGGCACTCCCGAGAGGACGGCGTTGAAGCTAAATATTTCACCCTCCACTTCTCGGGCCAGGATATGGGCCAGTGTGGTTTTCCCGGTTCCCGGCGGGCCCCAGAGCACAAGGTGAGGAATATCGAGGCCAAAGCTTTGAATCTCTTGCACCACTCGCGTTTGACCCACGTAGTCTGAAAGGGTCTGCGGGCGCATTTTGAGCGCCAGCGGATCAGAGGAAGGGGCGGAAAATAAGCCAAGTTGCGAGTTCATCGTTGACCACCAAAGGGGGGAGTGATAATTTGAGCCTCCCTATGTTAGGGAAATTTAAGCTGTTTTAACAGCTCTTAATGCTCGCCGGAAGGAGGTGATTTTCATGGCTGAACTAAGATTGAACATTGACGAGAGATTTCCTGTCGATAAGGCCCTGAAAAAATTCAAGCGTCTTTGCGATGCTTCAGGCATCGTCCAGATGTACCGCGCGAAGTCCGAGTATAAGAAGCCTTCAGTAATGAAGAAAGAAAAACTCGAAAACGCTCAGAAGCGTCGTCGTAAGACGGAAGGTCGTACACGGAAAGTTTCTACAAAACTGTAGTCAAAGGGCCCCTCGAAAGAGGGGCTTTTTTTTGCCCCGAATGCAGGAGCCGAGAGACGGCGATTAACCAAAATAAATCCGCAGGATCTGATTCCAGCGATTCTGAATGGCATTCAAAGGACCGACCATGCCTTCGGGCGTGCGGCGCAGGCGCTTAGTGAGTTTCATGTTCAAAAGGTTCCAGTAGAAATTGAGTTTGGTGAGATTTTCTGTCACAAAACTTTTCTGACCCAAGAGAATCGTGCGCTTGTAGAGGGGCCTGAAGAAATTCATCCAAGCCTGGCGAAAATCTTCCTGGAGGCGCCCCGGAATAAAATCGATCACCATCAGATCCTGCATGTTCTCGATAGTCTGAATGGATTTTCGGACGTCCCAGGTACTTGCGGCTGTATGGGGTCTATCCGCACCAATCACCATGGTTTCAACTTCGAGTTTATTCTTAAGCTCCATTGCTACTTCATTCAGAGTCAACCAGCGATGCCGACCTGAGATGCCTCCGATCGTGGCATCAGTGTTAAACCCAGCCACCGCTTCGAAACTGAGCCAGTTGCGCTCTAGGATGCGCAGGTTTTCGATGATGAGGTTGAGTTGAGCCAAGCAGTTTATCGTGAGTCGGTTCGGACACAGGCCCTGGAGTTTATCGGTGAGCAGAATCAGGCGATCAACTGTTTCTTGGTTGCGAAAGACGCTACTAGGATAGCCAGGAAAACTTTCCAGCACCTGTTTGACGTCGTCCTGGATACTCATGACCTGGGGTCTGACATGGACCTGAAATGACTGGTCTGAAATATCTTTTACTTTCGGCTCAGCAGCCAAAACGGAGGTGCACACGAATAGAGAAAGGAGAAGGTATTTCACGCTTATCTAGTTTGACACGAGAGCCCCTAGGCGGCAAGTTTTCCAATCAGCTGGGGAGTCGTGGCCCAGAGGCAGTCAGAAGAGGTCACTTGGCGGAGTGAAATATTTTTCTTTCTTGTCTTCACAAATTCACTCTCGAGCCAAGCCAGGGGAGCTTTGTGCACACGCACAGTGATCTTAGCTTTGATCTTAGTCTGACTTAAAAACTGCAGCACCACCGGTGTGGCCGCTTCAAACACCTCAAGCACGATCTCACCTTCGTAAGCGTGAGCTTTCATCCACTGGGTGAATTGCTCGACGAGCTCGCTCCAAATGGAGTGGTGAGTGTTTTGGTAAACCCAGAGCGCTTTGCGGTGCTCAAGGCTTAACGAACGTTTTGAGGTTTTAGATATTTGATCGAAGCCGGATTGGTTAATCAGCAAAAGCTTCAGAGGTATGTAGTCGGGAAGTGGCAGCTCACTGGACCAGCTGTGGGTCTCTCCCCGGGCATAGATGTTGACCTGACATTTAAAATGATCTCTCCAGCCCATACGTCCCCCCGATGGAGTTTTCCTTATCGGAGGGAGGGCAGAAAAACTTGAGTAAAACCCTTATTGGACTTCTAGGGCAATGGAGCAGCTGGTCTCCAGCACAATGGCAGCCGGCTGCGCCTTAGGGTGGTTATTGTTTGTGGAGAGATCCACCGCTAAGGTTTCAGAAGCGATGTAGCTTTTATGCTTCAAGAGCACGCCTTCTAGCTGCGCTTTCTCAGGCCCTTCAAACACCACCACGGCCTTCACGCGATCAGCGACATTGAGGTTCGCCGATTTACGTGCCTGCTGGATGCGATTGATGAGTTCTCGTGCGAGGCCCTCATCGATCAGCTCCTGATCCAGTGTGCAGTCTAAATTAATCGTGATGAAGCGGTTGGTGAGGGCTTGTGTGCCGGCTTTGGCTTCCCGGTACACCAGGATCTCTTCGGGAGAAAACTCCACACCCATCACAAAGGTGGTTTTGCCCGCCTCTACGCTCTGAAGTGTCTGGTA
>JAJTIF010000014.1 GCA_021299675.1 Pseudomonadota bacterium
TAAAAAATCAAATGACGCTTGAGGCGAAGGCTCTTCATCACGGTAACTTGGAACGACTTTCAGTGGATCCTCAAGACTGCACAGTCCCGGATGATCAAGAGAGAAGGATCGAGGTGATGAAAAAAAATATTATTACTCTCAAAGCGGGAGGAGCCCTCTTACATTGCCCTGATTTGAAAGGGAAAGGGGTCTTTGTCGATTCGGATCTGATCTGGAAGGAAGCAAAAGTCTCAGCCCAGCAAGCAGGGCTGGTGCCCGTGGAGCCGTCGAACATCTATGTGGCGCAAGCTGAGGATTCAGGTGGTCAGCAGATGGTGTCTCTGGAAGAGCTCGCTGACCGAAGAGAAAAAGAAGAGCAGGAAGAAAAGCGCAATATCTTCGGCTCCGGGACTTTGCAAAAGGTCATCGATAAACCAACGGCAAAACCAAGCGCGACTGGGCAAGCTGCAAAGGCAACCAAAGCCTGTGAGGTGGTGCACTTCACGGGGAGAAAGGGAGTCGCCGTGGTGAAGCGCTACCTGGATCAGGCGGCTTGTCAGGAACTCTGCCTCGAGCGTAAGCATCCAGAAAAGATCACTCATTGCTTCTTCGATCGTAGTGTTATTTGGAAATCAAACCAGTAGGTCATGATGATTCTTATTTTTATTCTCTCGCTCTCCTTCGCTAGTGACTGTCCCGTGCGACCCGATGGTTTCTGGGCGCACTATGCCGACGAGTGGGGGCATGAAGAAAAAAAAATAGAGAAACTTAAAGAAAGAGACATCACCATGGGTGTGTCCAAGGGCAAATGGATCTATCTGCCGCGGACTTGCACCAAGCATGGCTGTGATGTGAGTTTTCTCTTAAAGCTCCCAACCCCCAACTGCTGGAAGCCCATGGTCTCGGTGCAAGGACGCATCCAGGCGTTAAAGAAGAACGACTGGACCCGCTTCAAAAATACTTACTTGCGCTCATCGGTGGATGAGAAGAAAAAGAATGAACAGATCTGGGTTTTTGAGCCAAAAGAGAAAACGTTCCGACAAGAACAGAAAGCAGTCGTCCATTAATTCAGCCTAAGGGGCTAAGTAAAAACTTCATGCTTCTCAAGTTTTAATCGAGACAGTTTACGAAGTGACCTGGCCTGGTTGATAAGAGCCTCCTCATTTATAAGGAGTTTCTATGTTGGCTTTGCTTTTCGCAAGTCTGTCGGTCTTCGCTACCCCTACTAAAGAAGATGCCCTGAAGTGGCGCATGAAGATCGTAGAGATGGGACTGCCCGCGGTGACTGATGATAAGGAAGCCAGACCTGTGGGAGTAATGGAGAATTTTCTCCAGTCATCCTTTGAGACTTCGCTCACCAATATGGAAGCTCGTCGACTCTTTAAAGGGGCGGTAAAAACTCAGCCCTGGTCGGGTCACTACTGGCCTAACTATAGCGGCGGTCTCGCTTTTCGTTGGGCTGATCCTCGTTTCCCCCAGACTGATAACTGGGGCAGGGGGGAGAGATACTTTCGCTCGCAAAGTGGCGTGAGCACCTACTTTAATGTTCTCTCGCCAGCAGAGAAGTACGATTACATGACAAGTTCGGGACCTTATAGTCCGGGTTCACTATCTCAGCATCAATGGAATCTTGGTCGCGATGAGTTTTCTCGCACAGGTTCAGTGGCGACCTGGCAGGGGATTTGTCATGGGTGGGCACCGGCCAGTATCTACATGCCAAAGCCCAAACATAACGTGTCGTTTCGTTTCCCCGAAGGAGAATTTGTCCTGACCACCGAGGACGTTAAGGCCCTCGGGTCACTCTACTGGGCGAATGGAAATTACGAGACACTCCACGCCGGATTTCGTTGTAACGCAGAAACAGTGAGTACCAACCGCGAGGGGCGGGTGGTTGATCCCAACTGTTTTGACGTCAACCCCGCTGACTGGCACATAGCCCTCACTCACATGGTGGGTGTGAAGAAAGAATCTTTCATCATCGATGCGGAGGAGAACTCTCAGGTCTGGAACCATCCGGTGGTGAGCTACGAGATGGAATTTTTTGATCCTGTAAAATCCAGTGTCCGCTCAAATCGCTTTCGTGATGTGATCCGAGACTTTTCTCGCTCGAACTCTATCCCTCACAGAACTTTCCGTTCTCCTAATACCAAGTATGTGGTGGGTGTCGTTTCAAGAATTCAAATCAATGTTGAAACCATGCCTGGAGTTGCCGAGGACGTGAACGACGAGCGCGTCTATGTCTACGACCTCGAACTCGATGCGAATTATAATGTTGTCGGTGGTGAGTGGCGCGATCAAGCACGCCCTGATTTCCTCTGGCGTGTAAGACCAGGTGTGAAGCCAAGCTTTCCAGGGGACTCTATTCCGCTCGACATGTGGAGCATGAGAGATGCGAACTGGAGACGAGCCGCTCAGCTTAACAATGCTAAGGGTGCACCGATTAAATTGTTGGTTGAAGAGTTATTCAGACTGACTCAGTAATGGAAAGGGGCCCAGCAGGGCCCCTTCTTTTTTATTTCACAACTAAGTTACAGATTTTTCCTGGGACGTAGATCTCTTTGACGATCTCACCTGTGAGCCACTTAGCGACTCCCGGATCCGCCTTGGCGAGCTTCATGAACTCTTCTTTTGAGATGTCTGCAGGGACATCGATCGTGCCGCGAGTTTTCCCGTTCACTTGCACAGCCATCGTGATGGTGTCGTCTTTGGCGAGAGCTGGATCGAACGAAGGCCATGTTTCAAACGCCAGAGTTTTCTTATGGCCCGCCATCTCCCAGAGTTCTTCACAGAGGTGAGGGGCAAAAGGGGCCAGCGTCAGGGCGAAGAGCTCCACGCTCTTCTTGGTGACTTTCCCGACTTTCGTGGCGACGTTCACTAGCACCATCATCTGTGCGATGGCGGTGTTGAACTTCATGGCTTCGATGTCTTCGCCGACCTTCTTGATGGTCTTGTGTAGCTCTTTGAGAAGCTCTGGGTTTTCTTCTCCCTCATGCCACAAGTCTTTGTTGCCGAAAATTCGGAGTGCCCGAGACAGGAAATTATGCACACCCTTCACGCCGTTTTGATTCCAGGGCTTCACTTTTTCCAGTGGCCCCATGAACATCTCATACAAGCGGAGAGTATCAGCACCACATTCCTGGACGATTACATCCGGGTTCACAACGTTGCCGCGAGACTTACTCATCTTCTCGCCGTCTTCCCCGAGGATCAGACCTTGGTTGACGAGTTTCTGGAAGGGTTCGAGGGTGGACACGAAGCCCAGATCGAAAAGCACCTTGTGCCAGAAACGTGAATACAAGAGATGCAAGACCGCATGCTCGGCACCACCGACGTAGAGATCCACGGGCATCCAGAACTTCTCAAGATTTTTATCCCACGCGCCGACTTCGTTGCGTGGATCGATGAAGCGCAGGTAGTACCAGCAAGAGCCCGCCCACTGAGGCATGGTGTTGGTTTCACGACGGGCTTTTTTGCCAGTTTTAGGACAGGTCACATAAAGCCAGGAATCAATCGTCGCCAGAGGAGACTCGCCCGTACCGGATGGTTCATAGCGCTCCACTTCCGGGAGAATGACTGGCAATTCATCGGCGTCTAGACAGCGAACGGTGCCGTCTTCATATTTTAAAATAGGGAAGGGCTCGCCCCAGTAGCGCTGGCGAGAGAAAAGCCAGTCGCGCAGTTTGTAATTTATTTTTTTGGTCCCAAGCTTTTTCTCTTCGAGCCAAGTGATCATCTTCTTGATGCCATCGACTTTATTGGTGCCATTCAAAAAGTCTGAGTTCAGATGTTCGCCGTCTTCCGTGAACGCGGCTTCATTCACGTCTCCGCCCTTGAGAACTTCAACAATCGGGAGATTAAACTTCTTGGCAAATTCCCAGTCGCGCTCATCGTGGCCCGGGACCGACATGATCGCTCCGGTGCCGTAGGTGGTGAGAACATAATCAGCAATCCACACTGGGATCTTCTGATTGTTGGCCGGGTTGATCGCATACGCGCCGATGAACACGCCAGACTTATCTTTGTTAAGTTCCGTGCGCTCAAGATCACTCTTCAGGGCACAGACACTGCGGTATTTTTCAATCTCGCCTTTTTTCTCAGCGGTAGCGATCAGGTCGACCAGTTTGTGTTCGGGAGCAAGCACCATATAGGTCGCTCCGAAAAGTGTGTCGGGCCGAGTGGTGAAGACTTCGATCTCCTCCTTGGCGCCCTCTACTTTAAATTTAATCGTCGCACCCTCGGATTTTCCAATCCACACGCGCTGCTGCTCTTTGATGGATTCTGGCCAGTCCAGGGTCTCGAGGTCTTGCAAGAGTCTTTCGGCGTATTCAGTGATTCGAAGCATCCACTGCTTCATGGGTTTACGGATCACGGGGTGTCCACCGACTTCGGACTTTCCGTTGATCACTTCTTCGTTGGCGAGAACGGTCTTAAGTTCTGGGCACCAGTTCACCATCATCTCGCTCTCGTAGGCGA
>JAJTIF010000327.1 GCA_021299675.1 Pseudomonadota bacterium
CTGGACTCTCGGATAGTGAAGCCATAACCAGTGGTAGATTCCCTTTGGTCACCCCAAAGGCCGCGAAGGTATCCACTACGGGAATAAAGCCCGCTTTACTCATGCCAGCAGCCGCTGAAACCATATTGGATTCAGCTATACCCATGTCCTGGAAGCGATCCGGAAATTTCGTTTGAAAAGCTTTAAGACCGGTGGAGCCGGCCAGATCACTTGAAAGAGAAAACACAGGAAGCCCCTGCTCCGCCGCCTTGATCAAGGCATTGGCGACACCGACTTGAATTTTTTCATTAGGCTTTGAGCTTGAAGCCGAGGCGGCTGGCTTGACGGTGAGATCTTTCGCCCAGTTTAAAAACTCCGCGGGCACATCTTTGCTGCCCCAGATCTCTTCCAGAAAGGCCACAATGGCCGTGTCATAAGGCTTGAGTGGGTAGCCGTGACCACCAGAGCTGGATTCAGCGGTGGCTTTATTGCCGATGCCTTTGACGGTTTTAGCGAGCACGACCACCGGTTTCTTTGGATTCTTCTTGGCCAAATTCAGGGCCGCCTCCATGGTGGTGAATGCCGCTTCAAGATTATTCCCGTCCGCTAGCTTCACCACTTCCCAACCTAAGGTCGAGAGTGTTTCAAAACTAGGAGTCATGGAAAATGAATCCTTATCAATGCGGCCACCGAGCTTGGTGTTATTATCGGAGATGATCATCACAAAAGGGGCCACTTTTCCTTTCGCTGCCAAACCGGGGATAGCCGCGAAGGCTTCCTTGGCTTCCCCTTCCATGCTCGCCCCATCGGATACACTCACCACCGTCACTCGCTCAAGGCCTGTGAGGGCGTCGGCCATGGCAAGGCCTTGTGCCTGAGGAAGGGCCGAGCCCAAGGGACCGTTAGAAAGCAACACACCCTCTGGATAGATATGGCTTTCGCCGTGGCCTGTGAGCTTAGAATCAATGCTTCGAAAGCCTTTCAAAGACTCTAGCGTGAGATCACCAAAGCCTAGATTCGCTCTCAGGGCATAGATGCCGTTTTCAGCATGGCCGATGTCGTTGATGAAATTAAAGTGATTGAACCAGTCTTTTTGCTTAAACATCAGGGCGTGAAGCGATGTCCACAGCTCCATCATGGCCGAGGGTCCACCCCAGTGACAGGCCGCTCCTCCATTCACAGCTCCCTGATCCATTAGCGCCAATAAACAGCGAGTCGCCTTGGGGTCAGCCATCGTGACGCCTTTGACCGTTGTGGCGTAGAGGGGTTTTCCGGTAGGAGCGCTGTGCAGTGCGTTTTTCAGATTGAGAACTTTCATGGGGGAAGTTGTCCTTGTGGGTGTTTTCAAGGCATTAAACCCCATTCTTGGCATTTTCTCAATTGCCAAAGATAACTTCCATGCGTTAAGGTCTTGGGACTGAAAATTAAAAAGAAGGTAATTTATGTCTCGTGCATGTGATTTATCAGGTAAAGGCCGTCAGGCTAACCACAAAGTTTCTCACTCAAACATCAAGACTCGCAAATTCTCACAAGCGAATTTGAAAACTAAGAAATTGTTCGACCCAGAAACTGGTAAGACAATTCGTCTTCGCGTTTCAACCAGCACCATGAGAACGCTTGATAAGGTGGGATCTCTCTCGAAGTATCTCCGTAAGAACATTCACTTGTTCCAATAGGATCTACTTAAATTAATTAGACCTAAAGCCCTCGCGTGCGAGGGCTTTTTTATTTTGTCCGCACGACTTGATCTCTCCGCCCTTATGAGGAATGAAGCACACCACCTTGTGCCCTCCCGCGCGACCACACCCTTTCTCATCTGAAGCCGGAGTGCGGAAGTTTTTCATCAAGGGCTTTTGACCATAGACGCTCGAGACCTCGTGGCAGAAGTTTTCTGCATCCGTTTTTTTACAGTCATCAAACGCAAACTCCTCACCCACCACGGCGGGGATCGAGATAATGCGGGTAAATTCCTGCGCCCGCATGATGTAGGAAAGTGTGAGCGCCTCACCTTGCGGTTTTTCAACTAAGGTGAGCTTCACAAAAATCTTATCCCGCTCGCCTTTGGAGCTGGCCCAGGAGATTTCCTGCTCGGCTGAGAGCACGTAGAGGTCCTTGATCACAAAGCCACTCTCCCGCCACTCTTTACCTACACGCAAGCCAATCAAGGTATTAGTGCTGATCACACTGGTGCCAAGTTTTTTATCTTTAAAGACTTGAGAGCACACGGTGGGATCACTGATAAAGGACTCGAGCTCGAGCCAAGCTTTGTGTTGCTGAGGCTTGGGGTTGGGATTGGAGGTATTCAAAGCATAGTCAAACACCAGACAGGCGAAGAACCACACCGACACGATGAAGCCGGCAAGGATAAAGCGTTGGGAGCGTTTGAAGGTTTTGACCACGACTTATTCTAAACGTGATCAGCCTGAAATCGATGGGGAAATAGCTGCCAAAAATTAGTGGCAAAAAAAAGAGAGAAAGGCCCTGTCCTTTGGGCCCTTCTCTCTGGCGAAAACTTAGCGGATGATCTGAACTTCTTTAATCGAAAAACCCCAGGCGGTCTGAGAAGAATCGCTGGTAAATTCAACAGTTAGTGAATCGCCTTCCACGTAGTCTGTGACGATATTGTCGCCTTTGCCTGTGAGTCTCTCAAGCACTCCACCTGTGGCATCTTTGACTGTTAAGAAATCATAATTATTTTCAACATCAAGCTTTTCCACCACTAGGCGCAAAAACTTGGCACCTGGAACCGAAATGGTGCTGGTGAGCTTAGCGCTGTTCGCGTAAGGGTGGGCTGACTCGAAGGCTTCACGCAGAGCTTCGGTAGACCACTGAGACTCATCCGGAGTGTTACGCACGGGACGTGTATTGGTCAAAAGATTGTAGGCATCCACGCGTCCACCGGAGATGGTGGTGCGACGGTAAGCAGGTGCTGGTACAGATGTGCCGTGGAGACGCTCGATCATCTCTGCGTGAGGCATGCGTCCTTCCTGGGCCAAGAGAAGTCCAATCACACCAGAGACATGAGGAGTCGCCATCGATGTTCCAGAGAACACCGAGTACTGACCATTAGGAGTCGTGGAGAGAACGTTTCTTCCGGGAGCTGCCACGTGAACTGTTCTCTTGCCGTAGCTTGAGAAGCTTGCGAGCTGATCCGTGTGAGCGTGCGCCGCCACGGCCACTATGTTGGCCGTACGATAGTTTGAAGGAAAGTTATCACGGACGTCGTTGTTGGTGGTTGAGTTACCAGCGGCAGCCGTGAAAATGATTCCGCGGTCACTGGCAGCCTTGATCGAGTCAAAGAGAGCTTGCGAGAAACCACCGCCGCCCCAAGAGTTGCTCATGAGGTCAACGTTCATCTTCGTGGCGTAATCAATCGCAACGATGGCATCAGCCAGAGAGCCTGAGCCTTCGTCTGTAAGAAACTTCACGGCCATCATTTTTACATCGGCCATGACCCCGGCGACTCCGCCGTTACCGTGAACGGCACCGATGGTACCGGCACAGTGAGTCCCGTGACCATTTCCGTCCATGGGAGAGCCATTTTTTAAAGCCGCGTTCCAGCCATAGATATCATCGACGTAGCCGTTACCGTCGTCGTCTTTATTGTTGCCAGCAATCTCGCCTGGGTTCGTCCACATATTCGCTGCGAGGTCCGGGTGACGCCAGTCAATCCCGGTATCAATCACCGCGATCACCACATCACGAGATCCCTTGGTGATTTTCCAAGCTTCAACCGCGTTCACGTCTGCACCAGCGACTCCGCGCTCAGGTGTAGTGCTTGTGCCCGAGCGATCTGGCTCGTTGGCGCTGCTGTTTTTGAGACCCCAGAGGAGATCAAACTTCTCATCGCCCGTCACGCTGACTTGGTTAAGAAGAGATTCTATCGGAGTGATGGTATTGATGGTGTGATAGAGGTAGTTAGGCTCGGCGTACTCGACGACGTCGAGTTCTTTGAGCTTCGCTACGGCCAGCGCAGCTGACTTCTCATTGGATTTCACGACAGCGAACTGACCGCTGACAAGGTTCATATCTTGAGTCACGTTCAGCCCCTTAAGTGACTTAAGTGAGGCGCCATCTTTAAGTTTTACAATGAACTCCCCTGGGACCGCCGGAATCTCGAGAGACATTTTAGATTGGGCAGCGAGGGCCATGGGCGAGAGAGCCAAAAGACCGAGTAAAACGCATAGCTTTTTTGTTTTCATCCGCACTCCTTGCAGGTTTTGAAACGAACACTTCTTGTGTACGTGTTTATATTATCCACGAGGCAAAAATTTCTTGGGAGGAATTTTTTGCCGCCCACGTTTTGAGAGCATTTGGGCCCAATTTGTAAGAAAATAAAAGAACCTAAAGGGAGGATGCCTTGTCACAAATCTTCAATAAGAGCTCTCACCCAGTCGCCATCAAACGGATTCCCATTCGCATGTGGACTTTACGCGCTGAGATCGAAGCTGCCCTTGAGCACCGGATCAAAGAATGTGAAGCCGCCGGCGTTCCTCTTTATATAGATGACATCAAAGAGTTCTACGGCATGAATATCGCCAAACCTCTCTCTGGGCAGCCACAATTGACACTGGTTTCTGAAGCCAGCGATGCATCTCCCATGAGTAATGAAAATGTCGACGACATGATGGCTGCGCTGGCGGAAGAAAAAGCTCCCGAAGCAACGCCCGAAGCACCACCACAAGAGGCAGCCCCAGCCGAGGCTGCCAGTGCAACCGAAGCAGCCTCCACTGAAACTCCACCCTCTGCGCAAGCCGACCAGATCATTGCGACACAGTCACCGGAAGAGAAAGCACAAGCACCCCACGCCCACAAGTTTCAAACGCCCTATGTGCGTCGTGCCCCGAACTCTGACCAAATCTCTTACGGCTTTTCGATGCTGGCAGACATTAATATGGATTGGGTGTTGGCCTTCTCAAAGCACCCCTTCACTCAGGGTTCAAGCATCGTGATTGAGTTTTTGATCCCAACCCCTTTCACCATGAACGTGGAGATCTTGCTGTGTAATCGCATCGCCATGAAGAGCCGGATCATCTCAGAGACTAAACCTGACTATCGCGTTCAGTGTCGCTATACCTTCTCACACCCCGGTGAGCGCAGTAACCTTCGCCGATTCTTGAGCTCCGTAGAACCAGATCTTCCCAACAAGCCCGCCTTTCTAGCGAGCTCGCCTGCAGAAGACACTGGACCGGCGACTTAAGTCCTCGCTAGAATAGTTCATGTTTAAAATTCACTGGTCCACCATGGCCGTTTTGGCCTTCGGTTTTATTCTCTCGGCACTGGCCTTCTTTGCTGAAATGTTTCAGGGACCACCAGTCCCCACTGATCTCACGCAGCTGATTCAAAATCCCATCCCCACCGATAAGCTTGCTCATCTTAAGTCGGTGAGTTTCACCAACAAGATGGGAAGCTTTAAGTTTGAAAATGCTCACCCACAGTTTGAGCTCGAAGGCCCTTGGCAGATGATCCAGCCCACCAACATTAAGGCGCGCAAGGATTTCTTTCTCAAGGTTCTTAAGAGCCTGACGGAAATTCAGGTCCGTCACACCCACCGAGCAGACACCATTAACCTGCAGAGCTTTTCACTGGATAAGCCGCTCTTTAGTTTCATATTCGAGACCAAAGACTCGGCTCTCATCCAGGTCTCCTTCGGCCTCATTAACCCAATCGATAACTCGACCTACTTTTCTTTGACGGGCAGTGACCTCATCTATCAATCCAATACTCTCTCTCTGCCGCTGGAAGCGGTTACGCCGGATGAACTGCTAGACTCTAAGGCGCTGGCGCTGAATAGTGAGCTGGTGTCGATGATTGAAATTCAAGAAGCTCCCTTCCAATCGGGCCAGCTCAAGGTCACTAAGATCTCTGATCTCTGGGAAGATAGTTCAGGTCAACGCATGGACGCCAAGAAGCTTGAGCGCTACATCGGGGAACTGCAGAATATTAAGAGCTATATGGTGCTGGATAAACTCTCACCCATAGCCTCGGCTGAACTCGAGAAGATCATGTCAGCTCCTCGCTGGAGAATGAAGATTGCTCAACGGGAGTACACCGAGACTTTCTTTGTCGCAGGTCCACTAACCGAGATTGGGGACTTTACACTTGAAAAGGCGAACTCATTCTTGTTCTACCGTGAAGGCACAACTACACCCATCGTGTTGCCACCGGACATGCAGAATATATTTAGAAAAAGTGATAATCAGTTGAGATAGCTGATGGGAATAAAAGAAGGGAGAAGCGATGCTTCCCCCTTTAATCTACAAATTACTTAATTTCTTTATGAACAGTCACACGACGAAGATCTGGATTATACTTCTTAAGCTCCAGACGCTCAGGAGTCGTCTTCTTGTTTTTAGTAGTTGTATAGCGAGAGGGACTTTTGCCTTCTTTACGGGCTTCAGTACACTCAAGAGTAATAACGTTACGTGGACCTTTTTTGGCCATGGAAAACCTCCGGAAATTTTAACTGCAAAGTTGGAATAAATTAAACTAAGATACGCAGGACGGCAACACCTGAGATGGAAGGATTATTGATGCAAAGCATTGTTAGCCCGCAAAATTGGACGGCCTGCAGATACGAGCAAGGACCTTTTAGGGCCTTTATCAGCTTTGGCGCCGATCCAGCGCTGATCGAGAAAAATCAATATCTCTATTTTGTGACTGTCACTGAGGGTGAGGAGCGCGAGATCCATCAAGAAGAATTCACCTCTTTATCGGAGGCGTGTAAGACGCTTAACATGCGCTACAAAAGCTGGACCTTTGTGGACCAAGCGGCGCCGAAGTCCGGCTGCTCAACCTGCGTCGCCCACTAACCGCCTAAGACAGCAAACCACTGGGCTTCATCAATCAAGCCGCCACTGAGTTCCCTAAACGTTTCAACCTTTAAGGGTTTCAAGAGTTTTTCAAATCGGTGCTCTTTCCACTGCAATTCATGGATCAACCCCTTGTGCGAGCTCAGAAAAACTTCCTCTCCCTCGACCTGAAAGCGCCACTTAAAAAGCGGCGTTTCTCCCATCTGCCAGGCCCATTCACTCCACTGATTCGGAAGAGAAAAGCGGGAGTGATCCACAACCTCTTTGTCTCCCCACAGCTCCAGATAACCCTCAGTTGTGAGAGAGCTGACCGCAGAGAGATTCAGCACCTTCGAGCGCACCGAACTAATTGAGCGCGTCTCTACGA
>JAJTIF010000312.1 GCA_021299675.1 Pseudomonadota bacterium
CCGGAAGGTCAGCCTCGTCGATATAAATATCAAAGGGGAGCAAGAGCTCAAGAGCGGTCCGATCTGGGACTCCTTCAAGCTTCGCTCGCACATCGTTACCAATGTGCAGCTCTTCGAGCACGAATTCCTGTTCACCGTTCATGCGTGACCCGGCCAGGGGCCGGAGCACGACTCGAGATCCCCGCGTGAGCGTGGTTTCTTTTTCAGAGAAGAGTAAAAAGATAGCGTGGCCCTTCAGACCGTGGGCCTTACGAGCAGAGCCTAAATGAACGAGCTCCACCTGAGGCTTACTCAAGGCCCAAGTACTCGAGGCAGCGCTTGCGGCGGTTAGAGAAGATTCCACCAATCGGAGAGGTCGAAGCTTCCTGACAGGCCTGCATGAGCTCGCCGACTTGGATCTGTGAGCGCTCGAAGACGCCCGAGCGACCAGCACTGTCACGCCCAAGAATCTGTTGCGCTAGAGTGCGCGGAGTCCAATAAGGAGCAGAGGTGATGCGGTAGTAGCAGTCGTAACCTCCCGCGCGAGTGCGGTTCGGGAAGCGGCGCTGATTAAAGATGTATTCCACCAAATCCGTATCCTCGTTGGTGATCTCTTTGCAGTTTGTGCTCGAGGCGAATTTTTGAAACCACTGCTCTTTTGTGAGAGGGGTACGTACGAAGCTTGGAAAGCCCGCATCGACCACCCAAAGCTGTCCCGCTTCATTGACCATGGGAGATACGTGGTACCACCATTCCTTACGACCTGCTTCACCAGTTTTTTCACTGTAAAAGAGGAAGAGCTTGGCTGAAGTTATCTGGAGCTCGCGCTCGAAATCCCAAGCCCAAACGTGGGCGCGGTTAGAACAGATGGAACTGCCGAGCTTCACGAAGTCACGCTCCATGCTGGCAAAGACTTGCTCTTTCGTGAGGCCTTTACGGGTGATGTCAGTGAGCGTGTAGTTGTAATCGCTCATGAAGAGATCCTGCGCCACCGCAGAGAATGAGCTGATGAGAATAAATAACAAGACTGTAATTTTCATGAGACCTCCAAAATCAATGAGTCTCATCTACTGTTTTTGCAGCAGGTCGTCTAGAGCATAAAAAAAGACCCACCGAAGTGAGTCTTTAAAGAGATTCTTAGATAAATAAATGATGGATATATTTATTCGATGATTTCGAGGACAGAGCGCTTACGGAGCTTGGTAGAAGCAGCGTTTAGAATTGTTCTGAGTGCGCGGGCCGTACGACCCTGCTTACCAATAACTTTTCCCAAATCACTCTTATCGACTTTGAGTTCGATCACAGTGGTCTGTTCGCCAGAGATCTCTGTCACTTCAACATGCTCAGGCATATCCACAAGTGATTTTGCCACGTACTGGATAAGTTCTTTTAATTCACTACTCATAACCACATCCTTGACTAATTTTTGAGTGAAGCCCGCAACTGGGGCTACCACCCATTATAGCTTGATGTTGTTATTTTTGAGGAGAGTTCTAACAGTATCAGAGAGTTGAGCGCCCTTTCCAAGCCACGCCTTAATTCCTTCTACGTTTACGCTCTTCAATGTTTCAGGTGACTTAGGGTTATACTGCCCAAGTTTCTCTAAAAATTGACCGTCACGTGGTGAACGTGAATCAGTAGCAACGATAGAATAAACGGGGAGAGATTTTCTACCCAAACGAGTCATACGAATCTTAACCATGCGGTTCTCCTACAATCAAAAATATGAGCTGCTATATTTAACGCTCGCATGCAGCTTCGTCAATCTTAAGTCTTTAGAAATACTTCTTACCGAATGGGCTCTTCTTGGATGGCTTCTCAGTCTGGGCCTCACCGAAGGGGCTCGCCGCTTTTGGCGCTTGGCGAAATCCTTTTACGGGACCCATTCCAGGAATTTGAGGCATCGCTCCGCCCTTCATCATCCCGGCCATGCCCACCATCATCTTTTCCATCTGTTCAAACTTTTGGATGAACTCTTTCACGTCCTCAGATTTGCGACCCGAGCCACGAGCAATGCGCTCAATGCGGCTGGATTCTTTGAGAAGCTTGGTGTTTTCGCGCTCAGTTTTAGTCATGGAGTTAATCATCACGCGCATTCTTTTCATCTCCCCTTCTGCTGCCGAGAGATCTCCCATCTGCTTCATCATGCCCCCCATCCCGGGGATCATCTTCAGGATCGATCCCATTGATCCCAGGCGATTGATGGCTTCCATCTGACGAACAAAATCAGCAATAGTGAAGCGACCTTTCTCCAGGTTCTTCATCATGCCCATCATGTCATCTTCGTTGATGGCTTCCTGAGCTTTCTCAACTAGAGAGACGACGTCTCCCATATCGAGGATTCGCCCGGCCAAACGATCAGGGTGGAAGGGCTCGAGGTCTTTGAGCTTCTCACCAGTGGACACAAATTTTATCGGCACGCCCGTCGCATGACGGATGGAGAGCGCGGCTCCCCCGCGGGCATCAGAATCCATTTTCGAAAGCACCACACCCGTGAGGGTGACTTTCTCATGGAAGACTTTTGAAACGTTCACCGCTTCTTGCCCGGTCATGGCATCAGCCACCAGGAGCACTTCAGCGGGCGTGATGACCTTACGCAGATCCACCAGCTGACCCATCAGCTCTTCGTCGACTTGCAGGCGACCGGCGGTATCGATGATGACCACATCTTTACGCAGCTTCTTGGCTTCCTCGATCGCCGCCTTGGCGATCTGGGCCGGCGTCATAGAGAGGTCTGAATCAAAAAAATCCACGCTGATGTTACGAGCGTGCGTGAGAAGCTGGTCCTTAGCAGCCGGACGGAAATTATCCGCTGGCACCAGATAAGGCTCTTTTTTAAGTTTATTGCGAAGATAGAGTGCAAGTTTTCCGGTGAAAGTTGTTTTACCCGCACCGTTCAGACCCACGATCAAAATCACAGCAGGACTGGGGACATTGAGATTAAGTTCTTGGTGGGTGTCGCCCATGAGAGAGGTGAGCTCGTCTTGCACAATTTTAATGAACTGCTGACCGGGCTTCACACCCTTGAGAACTTTTTCTCCCAGAGCTTGCGTCTTCACGCGCTCGATGAATTCTTTAACAACCTTAAAGTTAACGTCGGCTTCGAGGAGAGCGGTGCGAACTTGCTTGAGCGCCTCTTCGATATTGGACTCAGAAATTTTGGACTGACCCCGAAGAGATTTAAAAGCATCGGAGAATTTTTCGTTAAGTGTATCAAGCATAAAACTGTCCTTCTCAAATTTAAGATGAAAAATAGTAACGGACATAGTCTCTGTTGGCGAGATTTTTACAAATTATTCCATTGAGCTCAAATTTGAACCCAACAAAAACGCTATAGATAACAGTCACTTAGGGAACTTCAAAGGGCCTTATCGCGAGAAAATAAAATAGGATGAATTTAAATCATCAAGTGCTGGTGAAAAAGACCAGCACCTGGGTTGATGATTAGGGTTTGATGTCCAATACAGCAAGATCGACTGCTCCGTTGCAAGCGTTTGGATCGTTAGGATCAAAAGTTGGGGAAGGGAAACTTTCTAGGTGGCATCTCCCAACTATCTGACGAGGATGCTTCTTTTTACAATATGATGCTGCCAGGAGGTTTCGACAACTCATGCGGCAAGTGACGTTACCATTATGATCTAGACCAGTGATAACTTTAAAACATGCTACACTTTCTATTGGTGCAGCGTCTTGGCATTGTCCATGACTTAAACATTTTTGTCCCTCTGCAGACCATAAACTAAGCGAAAAGAAAGTAATAAGGCACACAGTAAGAATTTTCATGATTATTCCCTTTATATTCAACCACTCAATAGTGGCTTTTAAGCTAAAACTATTCAAGCTTTAAATAAATAGAATCCTAACTGCCTGAGTTTTGTGTTGTTGGCTAGAGCTTTTAAGTCAAAGGAGCGCAGTCATCTTTTCGTAAGTACCAATTGCTAAATACTTCGGCTAAAACTCCTGCTAAGCCGACAATCACCAAAGCTTCTAATCCCGAGAGCGGACGAATATGAAAATTGAAAACGATAGCACCTATAAGAGTCATCTCGACTGCCCTTGAAATCATCACTCTTACTCTTAATCGGATATTCGCTTCTCGTTCATCTAAGATTTTACCCTGCCATTTTTTGTTCCAGAAAATTACAAAAATGATAAAAGCAATAATGAGAACAACGCCAAGAATTGCTAGGTCTTTCATGTGGTCACCGTCCTTTTAGATAAAAAATATCTTCTATTTTTAAATTCAAACACTTTGCAATCCTCAAACAAAGTTCAACAGATGGAACATATTTGCCAGTCTCAATGGAGTGTATCGTCTGACGAGACACGCCCGTGGCTTCTGCCAGAGCTACCTGCGAAATTTCTTTGTTCAAACGAATATCTTTAAGTTTATTCTCAAGCATGCGTGAAGCATACTTTACACATAAAACCATGTCAAGTTTGCTTTACGGTGGTATAAGCAAATGGAATCCACTCATAATCTGAGTCGTGTCTCTTCGCTTTTAAATTCTTTATTGTCTCTTAGTTTTGATTGAGAAACTGAAAAATCAATTCGAAGCAATCGAGAGGATGGGAGAAGATTTCATCCGCTCCAAACTCGCTCAAGACTTCGGGCTCAGAGATGTTACTAACTGCCTGAGTTTTATGTTGTTAGATAACGCTTTTCTTCAAAAATATTCGAGACCTACCGGAATGTTCTCTTGCAGTCTGATTGTCTCAACAAGATTGCCCTTTCAAACCGTATCCATCCAACAACACACATGTCAGGCAGTTAAAATTAAATTAGGTTGGATTTAAATCATCAATTGCTGGTCAATAAGACAAGCAATTGATGATTAGTATTATGGAGTGAGCCCTTCTGATTTGTCCATTATTGACGGCAAGTAATTACAGCTTCTGTAAATAATAGCCTGAAACCTTCGAGACGGATGTTCTTGTAAATAGTATTGTATGTGGCTACAAGATTTTTACCGACAGGAATGATTACGCACATCTCTTTTGAGCTGTCGTCACAAAGCCCGCCACCAATGTATGTATCGTAGAAGCATGACTCTCGTCTCTCTCTTAGGCTTGCACGAGGTATTCTTTTAGGTATCGTTTTCAAAAAGCTTTTATTACCCTCCACAGCGCAATTTACTCTTGAATATGAATCTGTTTCTAAAGAACAATCTGTGGCGGTACTGTAATGAGTGATGCTAGCGCTGGCTAAATTAGATAGTGTTAAACAGATCAAAAACGCAGTTATTTTCATAGTACCTACTTTTGAGAATTTTATAATTGAATTTTTTTAAAGGGATTACTTAAAGTGATAAAACATGTCCAATCAATTGGATAGACATGTAAAAATGTAATGGTTTTGATGGCCAATTGAGTAGATTTAATTAGCTCTAATCCGCACAACCCGGAATCCCGGGTTGTGAGATGAAGTCTTAGGTCATGTGATCGGATTTTTTATTTGTCGCTAGAGCTTTGGAATACAGCCAATTTTACGATCGTGAGTCGGGTATGTAACCGAAGTATTGATCCCTAACTCTTTAGTACTTCTTAAACGAAATAATTTTTGATACGGCTGTTTAATAAATGGCGTGGTTTTATTAAGGGGATAGTAAAAATAAACCGTTTTGTGACGAACATTGTTATCCGTTGGAGCTTTAAGAACGCCATTCTCAACGTAAAACCACACAGCTTTAAGATCCGATTCCCTTAAAATGACAAAATCATTTTGAGAAGATTGATGCTCACCGAAATACAAACCTTCAGTCTCAACTCCGACCATATCACGGATGGCCAGTGCAAGAGGTGAGCCTTCTTCATAGTAGCCCTGAGCTGGACAATAACTTTTCATGTTCGAACGAATGGCTTCATCAACCATCCCAGACCGTAAAATGAGGGTCCATTCCCCGCGATCACATAGTTTTCAGCAGAGCCTGGCATTTGAGATTTAAAAAAAAGACTCGAGAGAAGTGGTTCTCCCCCATAGTTAACGATCAACTCATTAATCTTGTCGTCTACATCCATCTTGCCGTTTTGATCAATATCAAAAAAACGATCATCGTGCGAATCCCAAAAGCTAAAGACTGCCTGACGTGTTTCCAGGCGGGGAAATAGAACGCTATCATTTCGACCATACTGACTTACGTCGTGACAAAGGAAGAGACCATCAAATTGGACTGCTTGAGGCGCATACCTTTCAATGTAGTAGAAATAGTTTTTCACCCCAGAATCAGATTTTTTACATGTGTATTGGTTAACTGAAGTTATAGATAATTCATTTGAATATGCTGGAAAAGACATCAGCGCCAAAAAAAGAAATAATCCCTGCTTCATAAGACTCCTTAGGATGTACTCGATATATAATAAAGGAATCTGAATACTACGATAGACGCATGGCGCAAGCGGCATAACTTTACATCAAAAATATTCAATAATTACTGGAATGTTCTCTTGCCGCCTGATGCTACACAAGATTGCCCTTTCAAACCTAATCCATCCAACAACACACATGTCAGGTAGTTAAAAGTCATATGAGGGTTGAAAAACAAAAAGGACTGCTCTGAACTCGCCTTCGCAGCCTGATGGATGAGCTTTGGTAGGAGATCTTCTGGGAAAATCTTTAGGCTCGTTAATCGAGTTAGTTCCACCCATTCAAAATTCAAATGGGATTCTTTCGAAACGGGATTCTTCACATCACCATCCAACACTTCGAGGACAAAGTAAAAATTAGTTTCAAAATTATTTTTCTTACCCTTCCAAGAGTGCTCAAGGCAACCGACGAATCGCTTGACCTCCGTTCTCCAGCCGAGCTCTTCGAGCAGTTCTCTCTGAAGGGCGCTTTCGATAGGCTCTCCAAAATCGACGCCGCCACCCGGAGGGAAATAATGCCCCTGGTTTTTATCCTGTGCCAACAACACTCGACCATTCAAGAAAAGGAGTCCCCGTGCAATATTTCTGTAAGTGAGTTGATCCGATTCAAAAATCATATCCACTCCGCTGGAACCTTTTCACTTCATTTCCCCCAGAGTTCGACACTTGTGGCGATCCACATAATGTACTGGATCGGAAGCATCGAAATGACGATCAAAGATAAAACGTATTTTTCAAGGCCACTGCTCTTCCAGAACCGAAAAAGCATGAAAACGGAAAGCAGGAATCCTACCACGATCAGGCCCTGCATGACCGAGCTCACCACGCTCGGGTAGTGGCCCTGGAAGAGGGGCTGGCCATTGCGCACGGGACCGATGTTCGAGTAGCGAGTTAAGAAAAATGGCAGCGCCCAACAAAGGACCAAGAAGAGCGTGGAAGGCAGTAAAACGAATATGGCCCTCTGTATTTTCTTGGCACTCATAAATATTGCTCCACCTCTCATACCACCCCCTGTACAA
>JAJTIF010000390.1 GCA_021299675.1 Pseudomonadota bacterium
ACCCAACGTATGACCTGAAGTCTTGACAAAAGGACTCACGTTTAGATCTTCCAGCACAAGACTCCACTCGTTGCTCCAAGACCAACCTTTGGGGCTCTGTCGTTGACGCCAACACCCATTGTGTCCTTGGCTTCCCTCTTCAACGAACCCTTGATGGAGCTGCCAGCTCCTCTTACGGCATCACCGATGGTGACTCTTGCTTCCAGACCATCTGTGCCGACTGTGAAGGTTGTGCAGGAGTGGACTGGAACCCCACTACAGGGATGTGCAGCGCCTGCTTCGACGACGAAGTTCAGACGACCTTCACCCAAACCGGATTCACGACCTACGCCAAAGGTAAGCCTCTAAACTGTCTTTCCCCCGTTCTAACTTTTTTCAAGCTCAAGACACTTGTATGTCAAACTCCGACTGCGAAACTCAAAACTGCGACCTTAATTCTCATCAGTGCTATGACCGTACGTCCTCTCCCGCCTTCCACCCTCCTGACCTCCTTCAGAATGCGTAGAGGACCCAAAGTCCACCACTTGCGAGATCCACGACCTCGGGACCGACGAGGACCTCATCATCCCCCACTCTCCTGTCGTCAAGATGACTTTCGACTACTCCACTCAAAGCTTCCTCTTCGACGTCACCACCATCTTCACCCGCCAACAGTCTTCGTACGTCCTCGGTCTCGATCCCTTCGTTGACACCCGTGCTATCTCCGAAGTCGGTCTTTGCGAGAACCGAAACCCGGATTTGTTCGATTACGATAACCGAGCCTGGTGGTGCTCACCGAGCGACGCCTATGGCATCGGATCTCGCAAGCACCTCGCATGGGTGAGTATTTTTCTTGCTTCACCCGGCGCAAAAATATTTTTGCCTCGCAAATTCTGCCCCCGCACCCGTTTTGCTTTTTTAACCTCCCTCGGTCCTCCTCCTAACCTTCTTTTCAGGGTCCCTCCATGTCCTGGAACCAAACCGCGCCTACCTGCAACACCGTCGAATTTAAACGCGAGTTCACCCTCAACCAACTCTCCAAGACCTGCTCCAAGCCCGGCAGCGTCGTCCAGAGCATCACCCAGAAGCTCATCCAGTACGAGGGAACCTTCCACGTGACCCTCGCCCAAGAAGATTCCGACTGGAGCCTCAGGTCCTTGGTCCCTCTGGTCAAGTGGAACTTCCCCTTCGAGTTCAGCTTCACCCGAGACTTCAAGATCGTCTCGACCCTCGTCTCTCAGTACGTATCTGCCTTTTTTGGAAATTAAAAAATCACGGGCGATGCCTTTTTTTTTTTTCACGCGGGTACTCATTTTTCGTAGAAAGCTCTCGACCAAGGTCAAACAAGGAGTCAGTGTCTTCGATGGCAACCGCCTTGCCATTTTTATTGACACCCGTATCTCCGACGTCTACGGTCCCAACGCCTACGTCAAACTCGTGTCCGGAGTTTCCTCGACGAACCCCATCGTGGTCTTCCCGCCCACCGAGGGAGGTCCCGGAAACGGTCTCCTGAACGCCCCCGAGGGAAGCAGGACCCACCAAGCCGAGAGAAAGAGAGCCCTCGACGATGGAACGCCCTGCGTCTTCCCCGGGTGCCAACAAGTCTGGAACTTCCTCTCCCTCGCCATCCCAGACGACGCAAATTTTGCCGGAGTTTACACCACCACTTTTGAAGTCCACGGATCTGTCCAAAATCGTATGCCTCCTTTGAACTATTTTTTTTGAAATTTTACAAAATTCTGCGGAGTCGCGTGCTTACCTTTTTTAGCCAGTGCAGGAATCGACCCATTCACTCTCTCGATCACCATTGACCCGACTTACGTGCCCGAAAAAGTTTCGGAGATCGACAACATCAATTTGGGAAGCAAGTTGGCCATCTACACCGACTCTGGATTCTCCGTTCCTCCCAGCCCCTCCGGCTTCCGTCCATCCGAAATGTACGTCACTCCCGCCTTCTCCTCTTCCTTTGCCTCTTAGTCATTTGCCCCATGTCCCTCCCTCGCACCTCCTCCTGTCCCTCCCCTCCCAGACTCTAACCCTCTCTCAGTGTCTACATCTCCCAAGCCATCAACCTTGCCCCCGAGGACAAAAACCTCTGGGAGCTTGACCTTGAAAAAGTCACCGTCTGCCTCGTCCTCGATGGATCCTTCGGCTGCCAAAACGCTGTCGAGAGATACGTCTTGATCTCCGGAGGGGAGCTCCAGACCAACGTCGGAGATTTTGCTCCGACCCTCTACGCCCCCGGAACAGTTTCCAACAACCGATTCACCTCTGTCGTCGGAATTTCGTTCAAGGCCCTCCCGCTCGCGAACAAAAAACCCGCCTCGAGGATCTTTTTCGTGGAATTTGAGGCCATCGCCTCCCTTGCCAACGGCCAAAAGAGGTTCATCCAACAAAACGCGAAGGTCGAGGACACGATGCTCCTGAACGTGAAGGACGACGAGGTCATCGAGACCGAAGAGGAGACCGAGGGAGGCGACAAGACCCCCACGGAAGGAGGATCCCTGGATCATTTGATGACGCCGACGACGATCATGTTTGGCGTCGGGGCCCTCGCTGGTTGCCTCATTTTGATCACTCTCATCGTTTCCCTTTTCGTCTATCAGTACAAACTCCGAAAGGAGGAGCAGTTGGCGGAAGAGGGTGCGCACGAGTTTATCACGGACTCGAGGCTTTAAACAAAAAAAAAAATCTACGTCTTCGATTGTTGACTCAGGAGCTAGTGTTATTGTAAATTGTTCATAGAATTCCGAATAAATTATTTCTCATCCCGATAAATCGCACGTGCAACAATTTTTTTTGGACACATGAACTTGTCGAGGTCACATAACTCGTTGGCCAACCAGTTCACGTTCATCACAGAGGAAGGAAAGCTTGTAAGGTGGGGTCCTCAAGCCGATGGAGAGATCTATGAGCCTCAAGAGTTGAGCCTGGGTCCAGAAGGTTCCAGTGTGTCTCTTCGCTCTTTTGCTGCTGGTCTGCAACACTCCCTTGCGCTCACCAAAGATGGAAAGCTCTATGTCTGGGGATGCAATGACAAGGGTCAACTCGGTTTAGGTCACAACAAGGATGAATTACAACCCGTCCTCCTCCAGTGGGAGCCTCCGGGCTCAACAATTCGGAGTGTACACTGTGGTTGTTATTTTTCTTTGGCACTCACAGAAGACGGACGACTCTTCGGGTGGGGCCACAACACTGAATGCCAACTCGGCTTTGAGACCGAGGACTTACAAAAATCACCTCGGGAAATAAGAATTCCGGAGCCCGTGTCCTACGTCACGTGTGGGTATCATTTTGTGATGGCCATCACTACCTCCAAGAAAGTTTATGCATGGGGTGAAAACAGCAATGGACAGCTTGGTATTTCCCCATATGGAAAAATTTCGGTCCCACAGATTCATGAAGAGCTCACGAGGCACCAAATCAAGATCCTCGTCTCTGGGGGCTGCTACGGATTGGCCCTCGTGGCTGATGGCTCCCTCCTCGGATGGGGGTACAAAAACTCCGACTGCCTTGGAGATACTGTAAACAATGGGCTGACCACAATTCTCCGGAAAGAAGATTACAAAAAATTTGGCGGGATTTCAGAAATTTGCACCGGAAACGATCACGCTGTGGCTCTGACCAGGGATGGAACGCTTCTTTCTTGGGGATGTGGAGTTTTTGCTCAAAACGGCACTCGCCAAACTCTCAAGACTCCTACTGTGTTGAAGCTCCCCAGGGAGGGCGAGGGAAGCCTCCCAGAGAGAAACAGCACCAAGGGAGGAGAGCCGAGGGTGGTTTTCATCGCCACAGGGATCAACAATAGTTTTGCAATGCGGGAGGACGGACTGATGTTCAGCTGGGGAATCGGCCTCAGTGGGCAGCTCGGGATGAAGGTGGACGGGACTTGGGGAGCGCCAAGGGCTCTTTTTTTGAAATTCCAGATTCCACCTCCAAGATACGAAGAAATGTGGCATGAGATCTTCCAATGGATTTTCCTCGGATTCGGAGATCAACGTTCAATCTTTTCGGAGTTGAATGTGGAAATAATTTTTTCCCTCGTATCCCTTTATCTCGAATAATTTTTCCCGTGACGGTACATCGCTCTCTTTCCTTTCATACATTACCCTAAATTTGTCAAGCTGTGAAAAAATAAGCCCGTAAGGCATGTGGATGAATGCCTCTCGAGGGAGGAGAAGCTAGTGTCATTCTTTTACTCAACTCTTAAAGACTAATAACAAACTTTAACATTTTGTCTGCAATGGAGCATTAACGGCTCTGGTTCCTTGAGGTTCACCTGTCCCCAAATTCTAAAGAACTCCCAAAGGGTTAAGAAAAAAAATTATAGAACAT
>JAJTIF010000203.1 GCA_021299675.1 Pseudomonadota bacterium
AATCTAAGTGTCACAAGATTCTGCGAGATGATCCCGCGCCCATGAGCACGGCGTTTTACTCTGAGGGTGAGCTTCAGGCGCTCGAGCAGGGCCGTGTAAACGATCTGACGCTCTTCCCAGTTAAGGACCGGGTCCGCTTCAATGATCAGCATTTTATTAAACACATGTCGGATCAGAGGATCACGACGGCGCTCGCGTTTGTTTTGACGGTAGTATTCTCTGAGGTAGCGCTCGAGTGAGTGCACGATCAGCGAGCGTGTCTCACCCTTCGAGGCGTGGTCGTACTCGACGGCCAAGAAGTTATAAAAGCCATCGAGGATCGGACACACCAGATCCATCTCTTGGGTCTCGCCACTCGCCACTGTTTCTGGCGCTTCGTAGTGGGTCTCAAGGTACACTCCCGCTTCTGAGTAGAGGTCCCAGCGCTCTGAGACGAACCCATTTTCAGCTTTGGTGATGTGGAGAGCAAAGCCCTGCTCTTTGAGAAAACAAATAAAAAAACTTCCCTGGATCCAGTCCTGCGCCGAGTACTCAAACCCATTGGCATGACCCCGACGGCGAACCTTCGTGACTTTCTCTTGAATCCCAAGCTTGGCAGCTCCACCATCGGACAGGACCTCATCGAGAATGGAGAAGAGCGAAGGATGCACGGTGCCCAGAAGGAATTTTAATCCTTCGGAGAGCACCGGTGCTGAAGATGTCGTGACTTGATCCATAAAAATAACCTTCTTACTGCTGTTGCTGAGTTTGGTTATAGCTGTTACCAAGTGAGACCACTCCCAAAATAGGGCGCAACTTTAAGGTCTCGCGAGCAGGGATCTTGTAGCCAAAAGACACACCGTGGAACTGGTGGTTACCGATCGCGATCAACGCTTCGTAGTCCACGCCAGCAGTCTTAATGCCTTTTTCAATTTTTGGAGCTAGTGCCTTTAGCTGAGCTTCGTTTGCTGATGGAAGAGCGGAGCGGACTTCATCCCAGCTCACATCTAGACCCAACTCTTTAGCGAAGCGAATATTCTTCGCGTTCTCAAGGGCCGGCAGGATTTCCTGGAGTGCCTTCACACGCACTTGGGTTGAGTTCGGCATCATGTAGCCAAAGAGAGAGCCGTACTTATTGAGCATGGTCTCGTAGGCTTCGCGGCTTGAGTTAATCGCCGTGCGCACTTCTGTCACAAGTCCTGAGTAGAAGTGAGGCACCATCCGGTCAGCAAGACCGTAGAGTGGCTGACGCTCGACTGAAATATCAACCGAGAGGTTTTCTAGAGACGCGTTCGAGATCCCGAGGAAGTTTCCGTAGAAGTTCAAGAAGTAGGCCTGTGCGATCGCCCCGTCTGAAAGCGCCTGAGCTTCCATGCGTGTGGTTTCTTCGATCTGGTGATAGTGGATCACCTCGTGGCCTGCTGTGTAGATCTGTGTGAGAGGGTCCAGCTCTTTTCTTACCCAGATAAAGATATCCGAGTCTGAGAAAAGACCATGCGACTTGCGCTTCTTGGCGAAACACTCACCCGCGTGCTCTTGTGCAGAAAGATGGTTTTCACGGATCTTCTGGCTTGAGAGCAAGGAGATTCTATTGGGCTTGAGGGTTGAGGCGAAAAGCTCTTCGATCTTTAAGCCTTGTTTCGCGGCAAACTGCGTGAGGTTGTAGTGTGCATAAGGCATTACCGGCATCAACTCAATCAACTCTGTGAGAGAGCAGTCAGAGCTGTTGATGAGCTGCTGGTAGCGCGCCAGGAGTGGGAATTTCTTAAAGTGAGCCACTCTCTTTTTGCTGATGAATTTCTCTTTTTCAGTGAGATTCTTGATTTTCTTGGCTTCTGCCAACACGTCTAACCAAGCGCTGCGGACTGTTTTCAATTCTTGAGTCACAAAGTCCGAGTCAGTCAGGAGTTTGCCAGTTTGGAACTCATACTGAGAAGCCGTTAAAGCTTTTGCATTGGCCGGCATATCTTTTAGACCGAAAGTCTCAAAAGCGAGCTCTGGGTGATCCGTGTTGATATTGAAGAGCTTTGCGAACTCGATGGCTTTCTCAGAGTTTTGCAAGCGCTCACGCACCACAGTCATGAAGTCTTCGATCATACGGGCCATATTCTTAGCCGTCTTGCCTGTGAGCTTCTCATGAGGGAACTGGGCGTTGATGCTCGAGGTGAGCAGGGCCAGGATCTTCTTAGCTTCTGAGACGTTTTCTTTGTTTGTGCCGATTTTCCCAAGGAGCAATGAGCGGATCTCGGTCATCGCTTTCTTGTCTGATTTACGGTGAGCATCTGAGTAGTGCTGGCTCACGATGTCCTCGTTCAGGATGTTCAAGTGGTCAAGAAGATCGCGGAAACCCTTAGGGAGCTTGCCTTTCACTTCGAGCTTCTGCAGGGCCACCACGAGTTTAATGTGGTTTCCGTGCACGAGTTGAAAGTAGGCAGCGATTTCTTTCTTGGCTTGCTTTGCTTCAAGCGTGTCGATGAGCTTGTAGATGGGCTCGATGGCGCGAGGGTTAAGGAAACTCATGATCTCGCGGCACTGAAGTTTCAAGGAGAGAGTGATTCCCAAAAGCTCGTAGCTATCAGCGATTTCTGAGAGAAGTTGCTTTCTGATCTCAAGCGCCAGGCGAGAAACCTGGATCAATTGAGCAGCGACGAACATCGGAAGGTGAGTCATAAAGGGCACAGGGTAGCGAGCTTTTACAAGTTCAGCAGCTGTGACTGATTCTGTAGAACCGATATCATCAACCACAACGAAGGGAGCGTAGCCGCCGCCCTTAGACGTGTTGACGATGGAGCTCATCGGACCGCGCTCTTGAGGAGCGTAGCGTACGAGAGCATTGTGAGTCATTTTTGGAAGGGCCTTGTTGCCGCCGCCGTAGAATACCCAGAGACGGATATCCGCAGCGAGGTTAGCAAAACGAGTTTCACCCTTTGAACTTGTGGTTACTGGGATACGAGCAATTTTTACGAGTCTCTGGTAGGCAAAATCTCTAGGAGTCTTACGTGCCATCTCGATGACTTCTTCTCTTTTGTCTTTTGAAAGAGTCTTCAGGATGTAAACGCCAGTTCCGCCTGAAAGGTTTGGAGCTTTAATCACCCATTCTACAGGGTTGGCTTCGATCACCTTAATTGAATCCGGGTGAGAAGGAAGAGTCTCTGGAGGAGCAATACGCGACATAGTGCTGTCTAGGCCCAGGTCCTTGAGGCGCTTTTCAAAGTAAGTAGGAGCGTAGGTCGTGAGTGCGGCGAGGATAATCTTGTTATCCAAGATACGGTTGAGTCCACCCATATAAATTTTCTTCTCAACGATCGCTTCGAGAAGATTTGGGATCGCGTAGTCTGATTGCAGTGGGATTGGGTTCCCGTCGAGGTCGAGCACCAAAGGAGCTTTCCCGTCTTTACCCAGCTTGAGAGAGTCTCTGAGATAGATTGGCTCACCCGAGTCAGCGTCGCGCAAGATGATATCTTTTTCTGGGTCAAAGAGAGCTGAGTCTGCGTTGATGCGTGAGTAGATGGCTGTCACGATCGGGTTCGAGCCGTTGATCGTGCGCAGACGGATGTGACCGTTTTCATCTGAGAACAACTGGACCGGATCTGCATACACCATGCCTGAGTAAGCGGCGAGGTTATGGATCTCGGGAGCAGCACCGTTCTGTCCGCCTGGAGGAAGGATCACTTGGATACCATCTTTAATGCCGGTCCAGTCTTCGCCCAAGCTCTTATATGTTTCAGCGAGCACTTTGAAGTGGTCGTTCGGCATGAGTTTGCCAAGTGAATCAAGTGTATTCGGGTCTTGCTCGTAGAGACCTTCGAGTACGTTCATGTTGTTCGAGGCACCAGACGGTGCTCCCGCATTGAGCTCGAGGATCTTAAAGGGCATCGCCAAGTCATCGGTGAGACCCTGACGCAAGAGTTTATCAAAACTTTGAGCTTTCTGAAGATAATCTTCAACCAACACCAAGTCTAAACCCACGTTATCAAAGAAAGGATAACGGCGCATGTTCGGGTGGTGGAGCTGCTTGAAATAGTTAGGTGATGACTCTACGGCGTTGATAAAAATGGAGCGGACTTCGGCTGGAAGTGACTTCACAAAGCCCGACTCTTTAACTGAGCGTGAACCGTAGATGTCTTGGATCACAGCACGCAGAGAAACAACCAGGGCCTGAGCTGAGCGCTCGATCTGGTTGAACATTGATTTTTGAAGAGGAACAACAGTGTTAGTACAGGGAACAGTAAAAATCTTGTATGAGCCGTCTTTGGTCGACTTCTGGAAAGTGAGATCGCGCTTACGGATGAATTTTGTGAGCTTTTGTGACTCCTGGTGCAAGTCATGGATGTCACGGTTTAAGAGGTTCTTTACCAAAGTCTTGGTGTGAGCATAAGGGCTGCGGCGGCGGTGAGAAGAGAAGATGTAGTTAGAGACATCTACTTTCA
>JAJTIF010000400.1 GCA_021299675.1 Pseudomonadota bacterium
AAGACATCATGAGCACGGATCCTCTCGTGGTGCGCGCGAATGATCCCCTCTCCGAGGTCGCCTATCTGCTCTCCTCGAGCAAAGTCGGCTCGGCGATCGTGATGGATGAGAACGACGAGATCTTTGGCATCTTCACCACCACTGATGCCCTAAACGCTCTGGTGGAGATCCACTACGACCCCGCTAGCCTTTGAAGTACTGCGATATGATGAAACAGACTGGCGCCGAGATCACCTCGCGCCAGTAGTACTCCATGTCCTTGTACCAGCTCTCGTCAAACTCCCGCACCGTCATGATCAGGGCTTCAATCCAATAATAATAAGAGTGTGGATGAATGTTCATGTTGTTCACACTGTGGGATTGGGCGATCCGGGTGATTTGCTGTTTGGCGTGTTTTTGGTCGACGTGCAGGGACTGGATCAGAAACTCCAGGCCACTCATGAGGGCTTTTTCTTGGTGCTCGAAGTCGGTCTTCTGGAAGTGGTCTTGGAGCTTGGGAGAGAGAAAGAAGAGGTTCTCGTAGAACTGGCGGGAGAAGCCCACCTGCTTTTTGGCCCGCTCAAAGCTGGCCTCCACGATCTGGATTTTTTGCTCCCACGTTTTTTTTCGTTCTCTCATCCCTCCATTTTAGCGAATTTTTTTAATTAGGGAACCCGGATGATGGGTCTTACTCTCACGCAGCTTGAAGCTGGGTTGGTGTAGGTAAAAGTTTGGTAGGGCATGGTCTCGGCGTGCATGTCTTCTTGCAACTCCACATCCACACTCAGTTCACATTTTTGAATCAGGCTCGGCTGATACTTGATCGTGACTCTCGCCTTATGCTCCAGGAACGCTTCGCAGCTTGAACCAGGAACAGTGCCATGAAGGCGATAGGTGTATCCCGTCACCTGCATCTGGCTCGCCTGCACCAAAGAGATCTTGAACTCCTGGGCCACAGCGGTGATCAGCATGTTCTTGTTGTAGCGCTGAAAATCAGTCCCGATCTGGATCTGACAGGCCCAAGAAGAAAAAGTGGCGAGAAGTGAAAGAGCGGCGATGAGTAGTTTCATGTAAGTGGTTCCTCCTAAATTCAGATTAACCACCGAAAGCGATTGTGGATAGAGACAGACTGGCCATTGGGGGGTGGAAAACACTAACAAATACTTTTGAGTTTTGAGCGGTGCGTGGGGCATTTTGAGTCAGCACAGTAGTGCGTGAATATTTTTCAAAGGCTCCTGGAGACCCAAGCCAACTCTCTGTGTGTTGAGTATAGGTGGTGTCATCAAGGAGCTACCCATGAAACTTTTCATTTTTTCTCTGCTTTTGAGCTTTTCCGCTCTCGCCACACCTGAGCTGGCGCGCCTGAACACCCACGTCGAAATCCTCAAAACCTACGCCAGCTTTGATTTGAGCTGCAGCGAGGACTCAGACTGCCTCGCCCTGACTGCAGGTCACAGGCCTTGCGGCGGACCAAGCTTGTATGTGGTGACTTCCAAGAAGAATTCTTTTCTCTCCGAGGCGAAACGCACGGCCAAGATCTTCACTCAGGAGCAGAAGGCCTACAACATCGCCAACAACCGCATCTCTCACTGCGGAATGCTCTCTGTGCCAAGAGTTGTGTGCGAAGCTAAACTTTGTAAGTAGAAAGAGCGACCCCAAAGAAAATCTTTGGGGTCAGCGACACTTTTTAGACCAGTGGATAACTCGGGAAACCATCTTTCACAGGCAACCCACGCTCACCCCGACGGTTCTCTTCTTTGATGTCCTGGGGCACTACATTTTCAGGTTTCTTCTGAGTGGGTGAACCTTTGTGCTTGGAAACACCATCTTGATTTTTTTTAGCAGGGTTTGACTTGGTTGCGTTCATGAGAATCCTTTGGTTGAACTGATTAGTAGTGATCAGCAGCCTGAACTCTAATCGCAATTGAGCGAATGGGTCTTGCTAGAATACTGATAGTCTTGTGTGGCTTTCGCCACAACACTCAATCATCGCAGCGCTCTAGTCAGCCATCGCCCGGTTTCCCTCCCTGTCTACATCACGGGGAACCGGGATATACTCACAGCGCGTGTCACCTGGCTCACAGTAAAAACTCTGCTCCCGCACGTAGGGTTTGCGTCTTTCTAGGGTGATCTCCTGCTCGGCTTCTTCGCCGCGAGGATCGGCGTTGAGGCGATCGGTGGTGCGGTCTCCGTGCACGGAGCTTAAGAGAGTGACGAAAAAGATCAAAGAGATAAAGATGAGCTTATTCATAAATCCTCCGTGAAAAAAGAGAGGCCACTTCGTGTGGCCTCCCAAAGTGAGCCTACTCCGAATCGAAAGCTCCGCCGTACAGGGGGCCATCATCGCCATCATGATAATAATTATCCTCATGATCGCGTACGGCAATCTTTGGGCCAGACTTCTCTTCTGAAGTGACATCCTGTGCAGCGTTCTTTCTGGACTTGGAATCGTGCTCACGAGACTTATTAGACATACGCATCTGATACCTCCTGGTTGAGTCCTTAAGATCAGTAGAACTCTGTGAGGAAAGTCTAGCTTGCAAGCAGAATTTTTGATTGAGGGGGTTGTTCAGAGAGTATGAATAAGTCTACACGCACACTCTCTGAACAAGAAATTTATAACACGTCGATGGTTCCCAGTGAGATACTGAGCGAGCCGTTCATGGGGGCCAAGCGGATCTCGTAGGTGCCTGGCGCCTTTTTCGAGAAGCCTGTGGCGCGCGAAGAGTTGGGCGTGAAGATCACATCTCTCGTATCCGCGGCTCCTTTCGAGCGCAGCACTTCCATCACCCATACTTCACTATGACCATTGTTCATGCCGTGGTCAAAGGGCAGGCAGCTAAAAGTCACCTTCTGGGCCGCTTCCCCGGTCTTCGTGAAGATAGCCCCCGAGCGGTGAGTCTCGACTCCCGCCGCATCCACGGTCTTATGCGAACAATTGGTGTAGAAGAGGCGCGTGTCCGCGCTCATCGTGGGGCGAATGTTAGCGGTGTAAGTGCCGGCCTGAGTGATGTTCATTTCAATTTCTAAAGGTTTCACTTCTTGATTACTGGTGGTGATCGTAGAGCCCACCCGTTCTCCCACCGGAGTCATTGAGAGTTTAGCATAGGTGGTGCTCGCCCCCGTGTAGTTAACGACGACATT
>JAJTIF010000405.1 GCA_021299675.1 Pseudomonadota bacterium
ACGCCCCTCTTGGATGCTCAATTTCATATCCCCACCAGAAAAGACATCGACTGGAGACTTCTGGCTGGTGCGGCGATTTTTGGTCTTGGCTGGGGCTGGGCGGGCATTTGTCCTGGTCCGTCGTTTGTGGCCGCTGCCAGTGGCGACATGAATATTCTCTGGTTCATCGCTTCGATGTTAGGGGGAATGGCTTTATTCAAAGCTGTCGAATCAAAGATAGTCTGATTATCCCGAAGAAGCTCACTGTTAATTCGAAGGAACTTTAAGCTCCGGACGTGTTATGTGACCCCGGACAACGGCGACTAAAAAACCAAGGCGCTGTCTTAAATTTCCCCAGTCACTTACAGCGGTGGCATGGAAGCGATTTTTTTCTGGTTTAAGAGGTACACCCAGTTCTCTGTGCAGCGAAAGTATACTCTCAAATGGAACTTCACTTAAGGCAGGATGCATGAGTTTCGTACTTACGTCTTTGTTAAAAGGAATCATCGCCCCGCCCGACATCTCAAGTCCAGCAGAAGCTGCCGCGATCCCTCGGTAGATGTGTTCGATCACTCCTCTCGTCTCCAGATCTGCGAATCTGAACACGGCATCTACGTTTCTCTGGGCGCGCCTCTGCTCTCCCATCATTAAAAGAACGGTTCCATAGGCGATGAGTCGAATCTTATGATCATGCCTTGGCTCGGTGAGGGCTTGGTGATACATCCTGAACCCTTCCTTCAATTCCCCTCGCGCTCGATCGAGTTCAGGAAGGAGTTTTTCGAAAAAAGAAAATGGCAAGACGATCTGGGCATCTCTACGACAAAACATCTTTAGAAATGACTGCCCCAAAGGAATCATCTCAACGCCAATAATAAAATTCGTTCGACCTAGGAGAGCGGCAAGCTCCTCTTGATTGGGAGTAAGATGAAGATTTCCGAGAACATCTTGACCAATTCTCCTAACGGGGTCCATAACTCGGAAACTTTCTCCGCTGATGAATTTTCCAGAAGATCTAGAGGCCCAGTGTCCAAAGTTATACCAAGTAGCTGCTGGTGAATGAAGGCAAGCTGAAAAATCCTGAGCAAGTTGTGCATAGGTGGAATTCAAATACCGGTTTCGCTTTAAATGGCTCCTCCTTAGATCAATACCTCGTCGAACATCAGAGCCGATAAAAATCCGAGAACTTGGAACAGTCGGTCTTTCTTCTTCAGGAAGTAGTTCCCACTGCGATTTTAGCCATGACTTTGAGCTTAATGTGGAACTTAATCCAACACTAGGGAGGAGAACGAAGATGAGTATCAAAAATTTCATCATCAGTGTTTATCTCATCTCCAGGGAATAGTTTTGAGTGCCTGTAATCTTTTCACTCCCCCCCCTTAATGAACGCGGATATTTGGTATTAATGATTCCTAATCATTAGGAGCTCTTATGTTTTATGCCATTATCCTAGGCTTGTTAACCACAACTGCGTTCGCTCAGACCTGTGGTCCTGTGAGCTGGGTCACCCCAGCGGTGGACTCGCAAGGTCTATACCAAGGTGTGCTTCGGGTGGAGTGTACCTTAAAAAAATCCAATCCTGACATACGCTCCATTAGTGCTGGGTTCAAGCGTATTGCTCTGTCAAAAGCTCAAACCATCCATGCCGGTCCTATCAATGAAACTCTCAGAGGGCTACAGGGTGAAAAATTTGACACTACTGTGAAAGAGAAAGATGGCACCATCAGAAGTCTTCAGGTCTTTGCCTCGGATGAGAGAGATGTGTTTATCTACGATAACAAATCTCAAAAGATTAACCTCTCAGGTCTATCGGGGTATCTACGCAAACTTGACGTGGCCGTGGAAGTTAAACGCTTGAACTCGAGTGAGATCAAGCTGGTCCTTGTGAACACAACTCATGTAGCCAAACCTGGGCTTGCCCCAGCGGGGATATTTTTGAACATGGCCAAGAAGCAATCACTGGAGCAGTTTGATGTGGCCCTGAAGTCACTGATTAAGGATATCAATTCACTCTAGTATAGCTAAATTATCTTAAAATCGGTCTTTAATCAGAGAGCTTTTGTATTAAACTAAAAAGATAGTTTAAGCGAAAGGAGTTCTGGTGAATGCATCGCTGTACGGTCTCTTCAACATTCTGACCAATAATATTTTTCTCATCATCTACGGCTTTGCTTTGATTGAGATTTATCTCATTGCTTCAGTGTTTTTTATGCTCAAGAAGCACCAACTGGTGCTTCTAGACGTAACCGACAATCTCCTCAAAGGCTTCTCAGATGCTCCAGATAAAGATTCCACCCAGCATGTGCACGAGAAGATTCAGTCTGCGCTTCAGTTTATTACCAATAAGCTCGCCAGCCATCCTGAGCTAAAGAAAGACTTTCATAAGAACGCCGAACGCATTAACGAGAGACCATTTTATAACCGTCACTATACGATTGAAATCTACGCCAGCATCATGGCCACACTGGTACAGGTGTTCCCGCTCCTGGGGATTTTGGGAACCATCCTCGCGATCGCCCAAACCTCTTTCACTCCAGGTGCTACCATTGATGTTTCAGCACTCTCCAATGCGTTCGTACTAGCGATGGACACAACTATTCTCGGGATTTCTTTTGCCATCATATTCATGGTGATTGAGAGTAGTTTTCAGGCGAAGATTGATCGTGTCATCTTTGAAAGTAGTGAGTGTAGAAGAATCCTTTCTACGATCTATCTCTCATGATGCGTCGGCGCAGACGGCCCACCGTCGAACTCACCGCTCTACTGGATCTGCTCTTCGTGATGATTTTCCTCTCACTTTTGCAGACCAAGACTCCGGCACCGGTTGAAGCGAAACCCGTTGAGCCTGAAACCAAAGCACCGGTGGCTGAGCCCGCTAAACCCACACCGAAGATTGTCCCTGTCAGCGCCATTTTTAATTTTTATCCCACAAAATCTAATCCCTCTCTTCCCTCAGGCTCCTATCACATGAATGGAAGTTTTGACGAAGGCACAGGTCAGTTACAGCTTGGCGGTTCGGGTTGGATCAAGAGGCCCGAGAACTACGACATGGTTCCCCTCAAAGGCAACATCGACAAAGCCACCAACACCTTCCGCGGTAGAATCGAGTTCCAAGGCTGTTTGGAGTTTGTGCTTCGAAAAGAAACGGCAGACCAGTCGTTTCGTGGAAGCTGGTCTGGGACTTATAACTGCACCCAGGGTGAAACAGGTCTGACTCTCACGATAAATTAGAGCAGCTTCAGGGCTGTGCTCCCGTGAGTGTTGGCTTGAGCCATCACGGCCGTTCCAGCCTGACCCAGGATCGAATTGCGGGCCTGCTTAGCTGTTTCATCAGCGTAGTCGAGGTCACGGATGCGCGAGTTGGCGGAGTCCATGTTCTGTGTGTAGATCCCTAAATTATTTGAGCTCGAGAGGAGACGGTTTTGCACAGACCCCAGGAAGGATCGCTGCCCTGAGACCTTATCAAAAGCTTGGTTGATGCTATCGAGAGTGGCTTGGGCAGAAGCTTTCGAGAGCACATTGAAGCTCGCAATCCCTAGCGCCTGAGCTGTGGCATTGAAGCGTGAAGTGTTGAAACTGATGCGATCATCATCACTGTTTTCACCCACACCCACCTGAAAATCCATTTGCATGTTGCTGCCGTTAATAACTTTCTTTCCGTTAAACTCGGTGACGTTGGCGATACGATCGAGCTCGCTTTTGAGTCCCTCGTACTCCATATTTGACATACGTCTCTCACTGTCAGAGACGGTATCAGAAGCTGCTTGGATGGCGATCTCTTTGAGTCGCGAAAGAATGCTTGTAGACTCATTCAAGGCACCTTCGGTGACTTGAATTAACCCGATCGCATCATTGGCGTTGCGATTGGCCTGTCGAGAAGAGCGGACCTCTGCTTTCATTTTTTCTGAAATCGCCAAGCCAGCAGCGTCATCAGCTGCTTTCGTAATACGCTGTCCACTGGCGAGTTTTGACGAGCTCTCTTGCGTCTCTCTAGAGACGACATTCATGGCCCTTTGAGAGGCGAGAGCGGGAATATTGGTGTTTACACGAAAACCCATGGTTGCCGCATCGGTAAACTTTGCCGCTTTATTAAGACATCCTATTACCCGACCTTGGTGCTCAGACTCTTTGTCTAAACCCTGGAAACAAACTCTACTCTATCTAAAGATTCCTAACGATGTTACGATAAGCTTGTTCGCAGGTTCTCCGCTGAACGGTCCCAAGTAAAATTTTTGTTCTTGTTTTCGCCCTCCATTTATTTCTAACAAAGGATGAGTCATGAAGTCAGATTCAAGTCCGCGTGTTAGTCCAGCTAGGAAGGAAAAGAAAGATCTTTGGGTGGTTCAAATCGAACCCGAGCACGTTCGCTACTTCAAAAGCGAACAAACCGCCATCGAGTTCACCAACACGATTGATGTGTGGAAGAAGATGGAGCGACTTTTCACCCGAAAAATCGCTTTCCTGAAAAATGACCTGGATTTCGATCAAAATAATCCCGGTCAAGATCCCCAGTCCATTCGCTACAGCGTTCGTTACTGCCTCGATTAACCCTGGGGTCAGGGGATGCGCCCGCGGCTTCTCCTGGCCTCACGTTTTATTGGCAGAAATCTCACCCTTCAGCCTAAATAGCTCATGTAATATCAATCAAGTATATGACTTCTTGAAACTAATAGGTTTTGCCTTAAAATCAGAGGATGAGAAAAAAACCCCTGGTCTTCACCCTTGTGTCGCTGCTGTGTATTGTCGAGCCACTCATTAAAATTCTCTATTTCAAGGTAACGACCCAGTTCGATTTCGACGTGATCATTCAAAACCTTCTGGCGCGCGAATCTTTCCTCGAGGTTATCGACTTCTGGTTGATCTATCCCCTGGCAGGCCTTCTGATCCTGAAGCTTCGAAAAATTAATTACTATGCCTTCATGAGCGTGCTGGTTTACATCTTCTATTCGATCGCCACCTACGAGAAGTACACCTGGCCCTACAATAGCGATAAGCCTTTTGTGTACAATTACGTCATCACGGCCTTGTCCTTTGCGGTTTTCCTCTACTTCCTCTTGCCCAGCACGCGTCGTCCCTTCTTCGATTCCCGGGTGCGCTGGTGGGAGCCGATGGTGCGCTACAATGTATATCTCCCTTGTACGGTGAGTAAGTCTGATCTAACCTTCAAGGCCAATGTACTGAACATCTCGAAGTCAGGATTATTTATTGAAGACCATGACAAGGTTCAAATTGGTGACCTACTCAACATCTACCTTGAAGCTTTTGGAATAAAATTGAATGCGACCATTGAAGTCATGAATAAGCACACTCTCAATAACAAGATTGGATTCGGTGCTCGCTTTCGACTGGATTCGATTGGTCAGAATCTAACAGTGAGATCTCTCATCTCAAAAATCAAGAGATCTCAAAGTGAAGTTAAGGTTAAACTTAAAGTCGCCTAGGACTAGTCATTTCTTAGCGCGGCTTGAATCACTCGCATCTCAAAATGCTCATTCTTTTCGATCAACACATCTAGCACGAGAGTCTTATACTCGAGCTTTACGACTCCAGCTTTCATGCAGGCCATCTCCATCCATCCACGGAAGGAAAGGATAATATTCGGATCGAAATCTACTGGAGGGCTTGTGAGGTGCTGGTTAGAAAGACGAGCAGACATTGGTCGGCTTCCGTCTTCGCACTTCATCACTTTTGAGACGTCCTCGTTGAAGTCACGCAGAGAATTTTCAATCCCGAGCTGAATCTTTGGAGCCGCGCTACTCCAGTAGCTGAAGCTTGTGATCTCAACTTTAAGTCCATCCGCCATATTACGAGTAATGCGATTGATATCCCGGCTGATCATTCTGCGAACTCGGGCGCCTAGGTAGTCAAGATATGCATGATCTAAGAGTCCCACTTGATGACCCAACTCATGAACTAGCAGAGAAACGATTTCTGGAAGAGTTAAGATGTCAGTGACGTCAAAAGTCTTCTTGTACACAAGATCGAGGTTAACGA
>JAJTIF010000093.1 GCA_021299675.1 Pseudomonadota bacterium
CCGGGAATGACCATCGTCGAGGGTACTGCGGGGAATACCGGTATTGGTCTTGCGATGGTTGGGCAGGCCCTAGGGTTTGAAGTAATCGTCGTCTTGCCTAAGGGGCAGGATCCATCCAAGCTCAAAAACCTTGCTCTCTACGGCGCGAAGATTCACGAGACAGATGCCGTTATGTATCCCGATGAGCGTCATTTCTTTCTCGTCGGTAAAAAAATTGGAACCAGCTCCCCCAACTATTGGTGGGCCAATCAGTTCGATAACCCAGATAACTGGGGATCCCACTATGAGACCACTGCTCCTGAGATGTGGGAGCAGATGAATGGGAAAATTGACTATCTTGTCTGTGCCGCTGGTTCCAGCGGTACGATCGCAGGAGTCTCGAAATTCTTAAAAGAAAAAGACCCAAAGATTCAGGTTCACTTGGTGGATCCCCATGGCAGTGGGCTCTGTCATTTTGTGCATAAAAAAAGTTGGGACCCCGAGGGGACCTACACCATGGCCGAAGGCGTCGGCATCACGCGTATGACGGAAAATTTTAATCAGGCGATCATTGATGACGCCTTTACCCTAAGCGACCAAACGCTCACAAGTCTTGCCTACTGGATTCGCAAGAAAGAGGGGCTTGTGATGGGCATGTCATCGATGTTGAACCTTTCTGGGGCACTCAAGGTGGCACTGAAGGTGCCTACTGGGTCACGGGTTGTGACATTTATGTGCGACGGGGGAGATCGCGCTACCGGCAAGATGTATAACCCTGAATTCCTCAAGGAAAAAAATCTCTCCGCTGAAGTGGTGAGTGATCAACGTCTGAAAGAACTTTTCTCTTAGTTGATGTCGAACAGGCTCATTTGCTCGAAAGATTTCATGATATAGGGGTGCATGATATCCTCTTTCAAGTAAGGGTGTTCTTCTGATTGTTGGATCGCTTTGTTGAGTACGAAAAGTGCCTGTTTAATTCTTCCCGATTTATAATAGTGGTTCGCAAGGTTAAGCACTGACAAGCGGTCGTGAGGATAAACACTAAGAACTCTGCGATAAAACTGCTCCTCGTTCTTAAACGTAGGTGTGTAGTTGGCCGTGACTGCACTCAAAGCAATAAAAAACAGAAAGTACGCGATTTTTACGTGGCTCTTGAAAATCTTTTCCAAAAGCATCAGTTGCATCAAGATCGCAAAAGGCAGCGCCAAGTAGAGGTGCTGTTCACTCACAATAGAAAAGGTCATGTAGGGCGCGGCGATGAGACCCAAGAAGGGAGCCAACACGATAAGCTGCGCCATGAGCATGAGGGCCGGCCAGTATCTTTTCCAGAAGAGTAGAGCAACGCTAGTGATCAGAATTAAAAATCCGAGATAGTTTTTAAAATTGTAGCCTCCTCGATAATTACTATGGATTGGGCTCAGGTCGATCGGAAGCCAAGGAGCGGCAAGGTAGTAGCTCGTCGTATAGGCCATGATCTTTAGCTTTGTGGGAGAAGTGTAACTTTCTATTTTCGCCGTGAGTTCCGCTTCATCGATCTCAGGGAGTTCAATTTGAAGAGGAGCTTCTTTCTCCTCTGTCACCTCTGGCAAAGGCGCAGCTATTTCTGGAGCGGGTGCTGTCGCTATTTCTGGCGCAGTCACAGGTGGCAGGTCAGCTGTCGCCTTGACTGGTGCTTCGGCGGGCATTTCGACGGGTGCTTCGAGTGGAGTCTCCACCGGCTTTTCTACGAGAGTTGTGATGGTGGCTTCAGAATTTTTGATGGTGATCTGTAGGTCATCATGAAAACTCATCCGAATCAGATAGATCACTGAGATGGCGATGAAGGGAACAAGTTTGAGGCAGTGAGGGCGCCAGGATTTTCGAAGTCCCACGAAAGCTAGAGCGACAAAGGGAAGGATGATCGTGGCGGATTTAGAAGTGATGCTAAAGAAAAAGAGCAAGCAACTCAGGGCCATGGTTCTCTTACTGGAAGTTTTTCCGACTAAGAGGTAGACGGCCATTAAGCCGAAAAAGAAGCTCATGAGAGTTTTAAGCTGCACCAACCAGCCCACCGTTAAAGCACAGAGGGGGTGGATCCAGAAGACCATCATTAAAGGAGTGGCAAGTTTTGGTTTAAATTTCTTAACCACTTTTCCTAGAAGCCACCCGTTCACCAAATGGAGAATGAAGTTCGTTAGGTGCCAGTAAGAAGTATTTGTTCCGAAGAGGCGATACAGAGTGAGAGTGGTTGATTCAAAGAAGGGCCAGAGGGCGTGCTTCCAGAAAAAAGAATAAGTGTAACTATGATCGTGGTAGCGATCGAAAATGAAGTAAGAGTCGTCCCATAGGCCCGTGCCATGGAAGGTGGGCGCAAAAACGAAAAGGGGAATCAACAGGGTAAAGAGACCAAGCAGGATCTGCATCGTGCGATTCATAGCTCTGGAATCCGTTGATGCAAGAACTCGGCATTAGCCTCTGGACTTGAAGACAGGACGAAGAAATACACCCTACTTCTTCTCCAAAAGGCGAGTGCCGCTAGACTTCGTAGGCAGAAGATCCTTATCAGGACGAGCCAATCTCTGAAGGTGTTTTTGACAAAATATTCAACCACCATCGGAAGGCCCACGCCGATGACCATGTGCTCAAACAATGCCTTGAAGCCATGAAGAGTTGAGGCTCTCAAGAGTCGAGGATAATCGCCCGAAGACCTGAGTCCGATCAGGAATACACTGCTCGTATCCTTTCCGGCATAGATAGTTCTCCCTAGATCCCGCAAAGGGATGAGGAACTTGTCCGAAAATTTTTCACGTTTAAAGAGGGGAAAGTCTTTCTTCTGGAGCCAGGCTGGAACCGCTTCGACGCCGACCCGTAGTGGAAAAGCGTGAACATGACCTTTCGAGTCTATCACCGGAGTGTCATCGGAGATGAGGCTGACTTCAGGGTATTTACAAAGCTCCAGGAAGAGTGTGGTCTTTCCACCCTTTGAAGGTAGTGAGATGAGAATGTTTTTATGGCCCATGTTGATGCCGCAGGCATGGATCTTGTGAAATCCCGCCAGATCCATGGCTTTTCCACTGAGCGACAGAAGCAGGAGATAAGCTAATTCGTGCATAAAATCAATCGAGGGAGAGTAAATCACGGCTTGACCCGTTTGGTAGTTCAGGGAGCTTAGTGCTTTCCCAAAATAATCATTCCAGCGCACGGGCCCATCGTCGTAGGTGATAGAGTTTTGCGAAATCTTCTTTGAATAGAGGCGGGGAAGGAGGCCAGTAGGAATCTCTGAGAGTTCCAGTAGAATGTTATATTGTCCCTCACGAAGTGGATGGGAAAAAAATTGAAACTCGTTCTCTAACATGCTGATGCACTCAAGATTTTTTGAGCGTATACTAAAAGTAGTCCCGAAGATCTTTAAGCCGATTTGGTGGTGCATAGGTATGTTCTCAGTCATAATCATAACCCGAGATCGCTTAGCGCTCCTACAGAAATGTCTGGACTCTCTTCAGGTTTTTAGGCCCGCTCTCAAGTTTGAGCTTATTATTGTTTTGAACGGTGAGGATCCGCTTTCCCACGCCTTCCTCAACGACATGCCGGATGTGACATTTATCTACTCAAGTCAAGCGCTGGCACCGGGAGCAGCTCGAAATTTAGCTCTCGAGAGTGTGACCAGAGAGTGGACATTCTTCATCGACGATGATGCCCAGATCCCTGCAGATTACTTTTCTTATGCTTTAAAACTTATGAAAGACCTACCCAAGGCTCAAGTGATTGGGGGATCTGATACCTATCCACAAGATTCCCACGGACTAGCTTTGGCGACTTCACTCACGCTTGAGTCCCCACTATGTACGGGCCTCACAGCGCGCCGTCACTCTCAGGCTGGAGTGAGACCTGTGAAGTCTGATGAAACATCTCTGACATCTTGTAACCTCTGGGTAAGGTCTCACTGGTGGCTCAAGGGAGTTCGATTTCCAGAGAACTACGTGCGGGGCGAAGAAACGGTTCTGTTAAA
>JAJTIF010000378.1 GCA_021299675.1 Pseudomonadota bacterium
AATTGAGCTGCCTGCCCATAGCCCTGGGGGCTCGAGAGGTGACTGCTCTTTTAGTGAAACTACCGTATACGTGCAGCCTTGATCGCTCGGCGTTAGTAGAGGGGTCTGTAATCATTACCCGGGACCACCTAAGCCATCAAAATTTAATTTATAATTATAATATAACTTTGACGAATCAAGGCTGTGGGGGCACTAACGCACGCACTAGTTTTGGAACAATATCCAAGAATGAAAATTTTATTAATAGCTCTCGTTATTTCTGTCCCACTCCTCTCGCATGCCGGGGAACGCTGTCAGCCGGAACGAAGTCAAGAAAGTCTAAGCTATACCGACTTTCCCTGGAACGTGACCTTCGAAGAGATGCTCGAGCGGGAGCAGGACTACTATATCTCCCCTAAGCGGCTCCCAGGTCGCGCCTTCATCGATGCTAAGGGCCAGATACGGGCCCCTATCCGAGCCGGATCGGCCGGCATCAAGCTTGCGACTCTCACACCTAGGTTCGTGGCGAGCGTGACTAAGCACATCGAGGAAGCTCTCAAGAGACGCTATGTAGAAGTGGTGAATTTTACAGACATGGGACATTCTCATTACTTCATCCCTCAGAGCTTCTATGATCGAGAACTTGCCGATATCCCCATTGAAAAATATGATGAGTTTTACACAAAAGCCTTAGCGCATGAGGGTCTGAAAGTTCTCTACCACACTGCCGAACAGTTTAAGATGCACGACGAGCACGGACAACTCTTGTCCAACCGCCATATCCAATGGCGCTTCTTCACACGAAACCTCGTGGGTGATAATCGTGCACAAGGTCATCTTGAACTCCTACACGCTGAGAAACATCGCCACAATACGGCGCACGACTACGACAACAAACATCGTTACTGGGGTGCTGGCTTCTATCTGTCGGCTCACGAGAACGGATGCTTTGCTTACGACCATAAAGGTGAGGTCCGTTACTTCGACATTAGCCTCATAGGCCTCTAGTCAACGCTGCAGATGAACCCTGATGGGTTCTGAGGGACTGCAGCCGGCTAAAGGCGAGTGCAGGAGTACAGATCAGAAGACTCAAAAAGCATCAGCGTTTTTATATGGATTACTCATTGGTGGGTCTCACCAAGCATTTGACCCTTTAGATAAATTTCCTTCGCCTTAGAGTGGGATTGAATCAGCATATTGGCGAGGGAGGTTGTGATCTTGCCCCGGTTAGACAAAGCAACAAATCCCACTCCCGTTTCTTTATTCCATATCATAATCGACGAGAAGCCAGCCTGAGATCCCGCTTTCGCGAGCAGGGTCATTCCCTGTTTCACTTTGATGTCGATTGAATAACCAATACTGCTTCCCGGTTCTTTAAGGGATTTAAGAGGGCGAGTGGCCTCGGTAACAATTTTTTTCCATTTTCCTTGGGGCCGTAGCAGCATCTCCAGAAGCTTTTGCATATCCTCGCCATTGGAGAGAATTGAGCCAGAAGCCCCAAGAACTCCCATGTCTGAGGCGGGTACGGAAATATCTTTTGAAGTCATTCCCCTGACGATGTTTGGATTAGTGGAGTCCCCAGCCTCAATCGCAAAAGCCCTAGTACTCTTAAGATTTAAGCTTTTCACAAGACCTTGCTCCCTATTTAAGAGGGCATCCAGAGACTCGGCAAAGGGCGTGCTGACCCCACGAGGCACATCATAGAAATCCAAGAGCGCCAGACCAGCAATGCCAATGCCTAGGCTGGAGTAGAGGTAATTTGAACCAATAGGATAAGGGACTCTGGAAACATTATTCTGGAGAAGGGCTTTCTCTAGGGAATGGTAGTCGTAGCGTTCTCCTGGGGCATACTCATTTTGTGTGTTAACGGTAAGGTTAGACGGCAGATTCCGAAAGGAAGCAAAGTGAGTCAGGGTATCACCGAGTGTTTCATTCTTGAGGCCTGAAGACAGAGAGCCTCTGATCATGCTTTTTAAGGGAGTGTTTAGCTGGAAATCATGGTTTATCACTCCATCCGCTGCGATTAAGCCAGTGATTAATTTTGAGATCGAACTTAAGGGAAAAAGATCTTTACTGGTTGGAGGATTGCCATTAAGAAGCTTTCCAAAACTCAAAATTGCTGAGGCATCAGGGGTCACGACAACGAGAATGGCTGCAGGCGACTTTGGTAGATTATCTGGGTTGGTGCCTGTGCCGACATATTGAGGCACAAGATTCTCGAGGAAGCTTTGGAGCTTTAAAAACTTCAAGGACTTTGAGTCTCGGTTGAGGCTCGATTTGAGCAAAAGATTATTTTTCTGGGCATCGAGAGGAGTGCCCATCACTGAGGAGACCATAAATATAAGAGGCAGTAGGAAGAGACATTTTAGTTTTGCCATAAAGAGATGATCTCCCTAGAGAAAAAAAGAAAAAATTGAGAATTGAAAAAGCCATCCTTTCGAATGGTTTTTTTATGGATTACTGTTTTCTAGAGTTCTTGCGCGCCTGACGAGCATCTTTCATTTCCGCTCTTTTCTCTTTTCTCATCTCTTTGCGCTCTTCTCTGTTTTCTTGTCTGGCTTCTTTTCTTTCTTCGCGGTTTTCCTTGCGCATCTCAACTCGCTCTTGGACGTTTTCTTTGACCTGTCCGCCTGCAGCTTCACCAGCTGCTTCGTCGGCGAGGGCCAGTTGTGAACTAAGGACGAGGACGGCGATTAAAAATTTCATAGATATCTCCTTTGGGGGGTTATTCGCATGCTGCCATGTTATGAGTTGAGCTTACACCATCTTTTAAAATTTCAAACTGACCGCAACCGGTGAAGGTAATTTGCGCCGACCCAGTTACCTGACCACTCCAGGTGGAAGTGATGGAGCCAGACACCGGATAGCAACAAGTCGATTCATACTGGAGGTTACTGATCTGCTTGGTAGCAGTAGCCTGGAGTCTATTGTGAAAAACTTCGATGGTACCTGATTGGATCAATCTCCCGTTACGAGCGAGTTTGTTCGTCTGCAAGGGTGACTGAGTCTTCACGCTGATATCAAACACGACTCCGCCTGAAGTGCCAGTGAGGATTTTGTGAGTGCCAAGGATACTAACAGAGAGATTGCCTTGCGCATCGAGCTGCTCAACCTGTGTTCCACCACCGATAGTTTGTCCATCCCAAGTTGCTCGATTTTGTGAACTTGTTTGCAGCGTCCCGCGAGGACCCGTGCGCGAGAACTGAGCTTCTCTGGTAAAATAATCTCCGGCGCCAGTGAGCTGACACTGAGACTGGTTGTTGTAGGTGAGTGTCACCTGTCCGCTCCACAGATAGGGACCAAAATCACAATTCACGTTGCGAACACAAACTCCATTGCCCTGATGGGTGAGTGTGCGTGAGCAAGCGGCATGGGCCTGAGATATGGGTGACCATGAGAGCTGAGCTTGCATGGACTGATTGGAACTATCGTCAAGGACACCACCGGCGGAGAGGAGGGAGGCTTCAACGGTCTCAGCTAGCGGATTAGTGGCCGAGCTCTCACTATTTTGCTTGAGGGCAGGCTTGCAGCTGGCCATGAAAGTTAAGACTAAGAGAAGTGAGAAACGCATACATCCTCCGTTGGTTTTAGGGGCTCACAGGATGAGACGCGAGGGTAGGAAAAAAGTTTCGAAAAAAATAAGCTTGCATCTAACTGGTTGAAATTATATGGTTTCAAGATGTCATCTCAGCCGCGCACGAAACTATTTAGGCTCTTTTCCGTCTCATCTAGTGAGGAGGACGTGAAGCTTATGAGATCCTTGCAGGCCAATGACATGAAGGCGTATGAAACCTTATACCTTAAGTATAAGGACCCGCTGTTTAATTACTTCCTTGTGAATACGAAATCGAAGAACCTTGCCGAAGAACAACTGCAGGATCTTTTTCTTAAACTTTATGAGAAAAAAGACTCCTTTAAATACCAATCCAAGTTTTCGACTTGGCTGTGGACGATGGCCCGTAATCAATTTATTGATCACACGCGCTTGAGTGAAACAAAGTTGGAAGACTCCAGTGACTCGGTCGCCGACGACTCCTTGAATGAGCTCGAGGCAGAACTCGAGGCGGCGGATGAAATGATGATAAAAAAGACGGAGGATCGGCAAGTGAACCTCTGTGTGAATGAGTTGAAAGCTTCGCAGAAAGAAGTCTTAACTCTCAGGATCTACTCTGAGCTCGGCTACGATGAGATCGCGGCTCTTTGTTCAATGACGCTCTCGAGTGTAAAATCCTTGCTGGTTCGAGCGAAGGAGAAAATTCTCGAGTGCCTGAGAAAAGGTCATGTGCATGAGTGATTTTTTTCGTGAAATGAAAAATAAGTTAATGCTGAAGACGGATCCCCAGTTGGATGAGCGAATCCTCCATCTTGTGCAAACCCGAGCGAGATATCACAAAAAGAGCTCACAGCGAATTTGGTGGGGACTCTCGGGTCTTGCGGCTGCTTTACTAGTTGTCGTCATGCTTTCTCAAGAGAAGGGTGTTGGCGAAGGTATGTGGCAAGAGAGCCCAGAGATGCTCACGCACATGCAGGAGGTCGAATTCTTCCTTGAAACAGAAAACCTATTAGAAGAAGACTGGGCTGAGCTGGAGGTCGCGACGTGAGACTACTGAAGATATTTTTTTGTGTCCTGCTGCTCTCGGCGACTGAAGCGGTGGATGCGGAAATTATAAAAAACCTAGATTTCTACGATTCCTATGAACTGCTTAATGATGAGGGATTCGTGCTAGAGGAACAACTGGCAGCAGAAGAAAACGAGAGTCAAAATGATTAAATTTATTTTTGTTTGTTTGGTGTTGGTTGTGTGGTCACCTTTGGATGTTCGGTCCGAGACCAATGAAGAGCGCTGGAAAAAGATGTCACCCGAGCAGCAAGCTAAGCTGCGTGAAAACTTTGAAAAATTTAAGCAGCTCGAACCAGAGAAGAAAGAGAAGCTAAAGGCAAATTGGGAGCGCTTTAATAAATTCGATCCGGAGCAAAAGAAAAAGATTCGTGAAGGGTACAGACGCTGGAAAGAGTTGTCCCCCGAGCAGAAATCAAAGATTAAGTCTCGACTCCAGAAGCTCCAGTCGATGCCTCCAGAGAAGAGAGCAGAGAAGCTTAAGCGCTTGCACCAGATTAAACAGAGACGAACCAACCCAAGAAGGTCGCGATGATCATTTTATTTTTTTGCCTCTCTCTCAGTGCGGCTAGCGAGAGTGTCGAAGCGAAGCGCTCGTCCTACATAGGCGTGTCCGCTGCTCGATCGAGCTCTGAATACCAGGACCAAAGGTTGCTGGGAAGCCTTGGGGTAACAGAGAAGTGGTTACTTGATGTCAGTTTTTTTAGGTCGGACTCGGGTCTTTCGCGGACGGGCAATGAAGAACTCATCTCCACTGAGCTGCGGGCCGGTGCAGACTTCCAAGCCGGGGATCAGTACGGATTTAAGGCAGAAGCGATTCATCGCAAGGACCCTTACGAACTCTTGGGACTGGGTGCCGGTTTCGGTGGAAACTATGGCCTTCACACAATCTGGGGTGGTGAACTACTCACGGACCTATCCTTTAAACTAGAAAGTATCCGCTATCAGCAGCAGATTAAATATACGGGAGCCTTGTCTTCATTCAACATCGATCGTGATGTGACCCAAAGGCTCTTTGAGGTGGCCCTGACCCAGGAAGTGACTCGTTGGTTTCTGGCCACGCTTTCGATCCGCCGCTACAACTACACGGAAGGGATCAACAAGCTCTCGGTCACCACGGCCCGTCGTCAAACCACCTTTTCTCGAGGCCGCAACAGCTACGGACTTCCGGATCGAGAGCAGGATCTGAGTGTCACGATTTCCCCACTAAGTTGGGTGTCGTTGAAACTTGGTGTCGCTCGCTCTCAGCTTGTGAACGACGATGAGGAGCTTAAGTCTCGACGCTCTGAGGTGACTTTCTATTGGCGAGATTTTGATCTGGCGCTCGAGTACGCCCACTCAGACTTCGGTGACACGAGTGGAGATGATAGTTCCGTGCAAGAGTTTGGTTCAGTGTCCTTGGGCTATCAGTTCTAGCTGCCCTGAGTTTTTACCTGATAGCTATGGGCGTAGAGAGATTCCACGTTGAATGGGTTTCCACGCATGTTGATTTTTAACCCTGTGACTCGGTTGCGAGGCTGAACAGTTTGAGCTTGCTGCGCATTGGCTGTCGGTGCACGGTAGAGTGAGTATCTGTTTTGAGTATCGCTTCCGATGTAAAGCAGTGTGGGTTCAGAGTAGATTGGGCGATCTTGTGAATCGAGTTTGCCGGTCCAGGTCTTGATGCTCACTCGGCCGCCGCGACTGGTGAAACCTGTTCCTGGAGTGATCACAAGCGCCGGATGATCGGCACCTTCCATCGTAAAAGAGAGTTTTTTGCCATTGGAAAAATCGCTGATGTTCAGCTTGTTTTCCATCAGGCCAAAGTTGATGCCTGCCATTTTAACATTTGTATTGATGCTGATGTTGACGATTTTGCCCTCGACCAAATCGAGAGACAGCTTGGAGCGGCCGGCCCCTAATCCAAAGGGTCCAAAGGTGATTTCTGCATCGAGCAGTTGTTGGCGTTGCATGCCAGCCGAGAGGGCAGCTTGGATTTCATTGAAATTTTCATCGAATCCTGCACTGGTCACGGAGAGTGAGGAGGCACAGATATTAGCTTTGGCGTG
>JAJTIF010000396.1 GCA_021299675.1 Pseudomonadota bacterium
ATTCTTGATGAAAAAATTGTTAAGAAGAAGATTCTGGTAGAAAAAAATATCGTGGACTGGATCGTAAGAGTCGATCGATCTGCTTTTATCTCACAGGTGATACTAAACATCCTCTCCAACGCCGTGAAGTTTTCCTACGAAGGAGGCTTGATCTCTATCAGGGGCTACTCTAGGGATAACTGTTATCATCTTGAAGTGAAAGATAGCGGAACTGGAATGTCAGCTGAAACGCTAGAGAATATCTTTGCAGATTATGTTATCACGACCACTCCCGGTACCCAGGGTGAGAAGGGGACCGGTTTCGGTATGCCTATTGCTCACCAAGTGATGAAGAGGTTGGGCGGAGAGCTTCAGGTCACGAGTTCACTTGCAGAAGCGGATAGGGGGACGACGGTTAAAATAATTCTAAAGGGTGTGTAGTGGAATCGCAGCGAAAACCCAGTGATTTCCTCTACCAGCGTCGTGGCCCCTGGCCCCAGCCTTGCCCGGAGCACCCCTTTGGGGAAGCCCCAGCTGTGCTGCATCTTCCATTGAGAGAAACAATCGACTGGTGGTTTCATATTGGTAGCCGTTATCTTAGAACCTTGCTCAGCGCTCCTCTGGCTTATCTGAGAGGTATTATCCAGCCCGGTCTCCAGATGGTGAGCGACCGAGACTTTAATGACTACCTCACGAAGTCGATGATGGCGAAGTTCATCCGACCAGAGTTCGATGATGAAGATCGTCGCGTATTCGGAGATCTTATAAAGTCAGACTCTTTGGTTGTTGATCTCCAAGCTGTGCGTGTGGTGAAGACTTTCGATGGAATCTGGGTCTGCCCATCGAAAGTGCTCCTCGAGAAAACGGCTTACGGTTGGCAAGCCCAGTGTATCCATCTGCAGTCATCCAAAGAGCTCTTCTATCCGAATGCTGGAGCATCCTGGGAGCTTGCAAAGTACTTTGTCCTCCAGGGAGCGGCTCTTTGTGCGACGCTCGTGGTGCATCCCTTACTTCATTTTCCCCTCGATGCGATTAACGCCATCACTAAAACGGCACTTCCGAAAGACCACTTGCTCTTCCAGCTCCTTCTCCCTCATACGCGCTTTACACTCTACCTTGAAAAAGCAGTTCTGACTTTTAAAAGCTCTTTGCTTCATGGGAAATGGTGGATGCCCTATGCTCCCTATCCGGGGCCTTATGAAGGATTACGCGATCTTTTGGTCGAAGGTTATGCTGGAATCGAACAGAATGTGAATTATCCAGCGTATCAGTACCAGCTCGAGTGTCCCAAGATTTTTGGGAGTTACGGCGAGTACCATCGGCGCTATTATCGGGTCGTCCAAGGCTTCGTTGATGCCGTGCTCGCGAACTTGAGTAAGGAGGAGTGGGTCTACGCGCTTCACTGGGTTCATTACATTCACGCCTGGCTCCCCGGATTCCCGAGTCGAGAATCAGTGGCTTCTACTCCTCAGTTACTTAATAAAATCGTCACGAGCTATCTTTTTAACGTCACCATCGGACACACGATAGATCACTACAACTACGGACGCATGAACATCCGACAGGTTCCGCTTCGCCTTCGGACTCCGCCTCCGAGCTCACCCTCTGAGTCATCTAGGGTTGATCCTTCGCGCCTGACGCGATTTTGGGATAACGGCAAGTACGAGATGGCTTCAAAACTTTTCTTTTCATCGTCTACCAAGACGAGCTTACTCAATACTCACTACGATTTCGGAGATCGGCAGTTCGAAATCCAACGGCTGGTGGATGAGTTCAAGCTAAAGCTCCAGCAGACAGAAGCGGACCTCACGCGGGAAGGAATCAATTACATGCCTCTGTGTGAGGTCGCCGCTAGTATTCAGTTTTAGCAAGGATCTGGCCAGCGGATCACAATGTCCAAAATTTAAGGTGCATAGGGAAGCGCAGATTTGTGAACGATGATCCGCAGCTTTCCGTCTTTTCCTTTTTTGAATACCCAGGTCTTATCGACCATGACTTCTTTTCCGTCTTTGCCGGTCACCCACACGTTACCCATGGTGATCGCGACTGAACCATAGATCTGGATCCCCTGGTTTACTTCCCCCGCGTTGTCATAGCGGCACTTCACCCATGGAGTGAGAGCGAAGCCTTTATCATTGGGGTAGTCCGAGTCTCCACCGATGAAATAGGCGAGGGCTCCCTTTTTATCATTACGGAAGGTCTGCTTGCCGTGGGCGAGAGTGGGCTTAAAGAAGACCTTGCCGTGGTCATAGTTATAGGCTTCACTCAGCACTGACTGGGCATAGGCTTTGTAGTCGCCACCCTCTTCTTTTAATTTTCCGATTTTAACCAGGGCCTCACACCAGGCCTGTTGAGCAGCATTGACTTCGTCGTAAGTAATGATTTCTTGCGCGCCCTCTTCAACATAGACCAGCCCAAGTTCATTAATGACTTTTTTGACCTGAGGGTTTGTTTCTAAGACTGCTTTTCGCGTTTCCTCTTTTGCTACTTCTACCACCCTATCACAGGAGACTAGTAGAAAAGTCATTATCATCGTCGCTAGCTTCGTCGTGTTCATAGTTATCCTTTAATTTTCAACATTAGGCGTACAGGATCGTTTGGTCTTCCGGGAAAAGGTCTTTGGGAATCACGTGGACATCGATCCCATTTTTAAGGGCCAATTCGGCGAGGTCATCGAGGAGGTCATCGTCCTTTGAATTCTTTTGGGCACGGTGAACTTTGACTTCACCTGTCGATGTGTTCAGCTCACCGAACTCAAGGTCTTCGAGGGAGAGAAAAATTTTGGAAACTTTCCTCTCAAGAATAAGTTTCGCAATGTCTTCAATCTGCTCCTGTCTTTCCTTGTCAGCCGGCTGCATGGCCAGGGCCTCGCTAATTTTCAATCTCATTGAACTTCGTTCATGTTCCAAAAGAGCCTTTCTGGCGTCGTCGATACCACTATCTGATCTCTGCGCAAGGGTTTCCCGTTCTAGGATCCGTACCGGAAGCTTGAGTTTTGACCAGAGATCCACTCGCTTGAGCACATCCTCACTCGCTCCATCGATCATCAAGAATCTTGTCTGTTTACTTTTGACTGATTGCACTTCCGCTCTCATGAAGTCGATGAAGTCCCGGAAATGCTGTCTGGAGAGTTGCTCGAGCCAACGATCATTTAAGTCATAGTTTGCGGGAATGTAGGTTTCGTGAAGCATCGAAGTAGATGAAGTCACGCGAGACAGAGAGCATCCCCGTTTGTGAAAGGTCAAAAGGAGTGCTTCTCCTGCGTTTCCGGTGGAGGCGATGATGGGTTTCACGTGAAAGCTATTCGCCACGATCACTCGTGGCTCCATCAAGATGTTCAGCGGAATGATCGTCGTCACGCCTTCTGCGTGATAGAGCCCAAGTGATTGAGTGCCTTCTGACTGCCAGAATTTCCAATCGGGTTGCGTGACTTTTATCGGCTCATAGCCATCACGGCTCAAAATTTTATTGGCCGTCTTCAGGAGACTATTTAAGATAGAATTTGCAGGCATGTAACTGCCTTTCAAGGGAATAAAAATGGAAACGAGCGGAGTTCCATTCTTATACATTTGTGTTCCCAGAATTTTAATTTTTTCCATGGTGGTTTTCATAAACATCCTTTTTTATGATCAGCTTTAATAGCCGCGGTTTTTGTGAGGGTTGTTGAGAGTATTTAGGTCCATGACTGGACCTAAAGCAGGTGGCATCTGCCTAAGAGTGGTTCTTTTATCAATGGAAGAGGCACAGGAAAGAGTAAGAAAACAAAGCGGAAGGGCGAGAATAAACGCACGCATTGATACCTCCTAAGGTAAATGCGTGGTCTCATTCTTTATGCGCAGACCGGGCTAAGCCGTATTGACGGTCGTGCGTACTGAAGTAGCGAATTACTCCCCACGTGAGATAAGTATCGGCGATTCTTTACTTTGGGGATATTTCAAAAAAATGAAGGATTTGTTTGATAAAAAAGTGGCGGGAGAGACGGGACTCGAACCCGCGGCCTTCTGCGTGACAGGCAGACGTTATAACCAACTTAACTACTCCCCCGCGAACTGAAGATTGAATATAAATAGTGTGCTCATCACCGTCAAGATTAATTTTGGCTTTCGCTGGGCGTAAAAAGTAAGTTTTCTAGTCACCCAAATGAGGGGCATGATAAACTTTTACCCATGGATTTAACTGATTTTCCCTCTACGCTTTGGCTCTTTTTAACTCTCTCGGCGCCAGCTCTCCTGTTAGGGTTTGCTCTGGCCGGAATTATCAGATCCTTTCTCAACCCTGACAAAGTGGCCAAGTGGCTAGGTCGTGGGAAAGCCAGCGACATTTTAATTGCTTCTGCGGTGGGTGTCCCTCTGCCTTTGTGTTCGTGCTCAGTGATCCCCACGGCGATTGCTATCAAACAAAAGGGAGCTAGCCGGGCAGCGACTTCTGCGTTTCTGATTTCCACACCAGAGTCAGGGATTGATTCCATTCTCGTGACTAAGGCGATGATGGATTGGCCTATGACTATTATTCGACCTTTAGCGGCTTTTTGTTCTGCCTTCTTGGCTGGCTTTCTGCAAATGCTGCTTAATCCTGAAGAAAAAAAATTTATCGCCAAAAGCCAGGCTTCAGCTGAGAGTTGTTGCGCCAAAACTACCAGTGCCCCTCATGTTCATCACACACCTACGAGCCCCAATGCAAGTTTTGCAGAAAAAATAAAAAATGGGTTGGTATGGTCTATTAATGATCTCGTAGATGATCTCGCTCTTTGGATGACGATCGGCTTATTTGTGGGGGCGATATTGCAGTTTGCGATTCCTGCCGATTTTTTTCTTGGCTTCGGACTCTGGCCCTCACGCCTACTGTGCCTCTTGGTAGGAATCCCTCTCTACATCTGCGCCTCTGCCACGACTCCCATTGCTGCCTCATTGGTGATGAAGGGTCTCTCGCCCGGGGCAGCCCTCATCTTGTTATTGGCAGGGCCTGCGACTAACGTCACAAACCTCGCTGTGTTGCGGCCTCACTTAGGGAATAAAGGTATCGCGATTAATGTATTCTCTATTGCTCTCGTCGCCGTCTTGTTTGCTATCGGTGTAGACGCATACTATGGCACTCAGATGCCAGCCTGGAGCATCAATCAACACCTTCATCACCATGAGACAACTGCCTGGTGGGAGCACTTGTCTGCGCTCATCTTAGTCACGTTCCTTGCGCGAGGATTGTGGAGAGAAGAAATTAAACCTCGGCTTACTAAACCCAAGAAGGACTGCTGTCACCCATGAATAGTGTTTTTATAACCGGTGGAACTTCCGGGATCGGGCTGGAGCTCGCAAAGAAGTATCTGGCACAGGGTTGGAAAGTGGGCGTCTGTGGGCGTGACCAATCTAAATTCGACGAAAATTTTACCAGAGACTATCAGAACCTCTACTACTATCCCTTAGATGTGGCAGACCGCGAAGCTTTGAAGAAAGCTGTGCACGAGTTTTCAAAACCCACCGGACTCTCACTCATTATTGCCAGTGCTGGTATTTCCTATCCACAGAAAACGAAGATTCCTGACTTCGAGCGCACCTATAAGATGGTGCATGTGAATCTGCTAGGGGTGATGTACGCTTTCGAGGCTGCGATGGAGATCATGATCCCACAAGGGAGCGGTCATTTAGTCGCGATCTCTTCTTTGGCCGGCTACAACGGCTTTCCTGGGATCTCGGGCTACAGTGCGACGAAGTCTGCTGTGATGAAATTCTGCGAGTCTCTCAGTCTGGATTTAGCTAATATGCAGATTGATGTAACCTGCGTGTGTCCGGGCTTCGTGGATACACCACTTACTCAAGTGAATCATCATCCGATGCCTTTCCTGGTGAAGGTTGATAAAGCCGCCCACATCATCGTGAAAGGGATTAATAAGAAGAAAAGAGTGATCAATTTTCCTTTTATATTTTCCTGCCTCGTGAAAATACTCGCTCTCATGCCTCGGTGGATGTTTCAGAAAGTGATGAGTCAGGATTCGTTTAATTACAGCCGCAAGGAGCACAAGTGATGAAATGGTTTTTTGTTTTTATGTTGGTCTTTTCCTGTCAGCAGCAAGAAGCAGTCACTCCAGCTGCCACTTCAAGCACGAACTCTGAAGCTGCGAGCCAGGCAACTTCGGGCACAGCGGTCAAAGAAGAAGATTGCGATGACAAAGCCAAGCAAGCGCAGAAAGTGGAAATCACCGAAGAAACGATTAAGCTTGGGGGCTCTCCGGACGCGGGATGTACCTTAGAATAAGGTCCAGTGATTCATCTGCTCGATGATCAATTCGATGGAGAGGGACGTCAGCCAGGTGAACACCAGCGCATAGAAAATTCCAGCCACGACGAGTACGAAATCTTCCTCCAGAAGTCCTAGTGTGGTACAGAAGATCCCAATTGCGGGCAGGAAATTACTTCCGATCACTGGCAGAGGAAGAGAGAGAAAGAGTGCCAGTCCCACAAGCGTGATGCCAGACAGGATGCGCACTAATCTAAAGTGCGTCAGTTCTTTTCCTGCTCCTGTAATCATCCAGCTCAACCAAGGATAGATTTTCTGACTGACCCAAATAAACTTCTCCACCAGTTGTGGTGAGAGAGTCAGCGAGCGCATTCTTTGAGTCAGGATGGGCTTATTAAAAAAGATTAAGCCTATACCTTGAAGCACAATCACGAAGCCTAGCACGGTTGAGATGCCAGGGAGGGGAATGGGCTGCAGGAAAGGAAGCACGGAGATGAGGCTGAGGAAAACAAGGCCTTTGGATTTCAGCTTATCAGCGATCTCCCCGAGGGTGACTTCTTTATCATCCAGCAGGGCCTTGACCTCACGTAAAAATATACTTTCTTTTTTCACAATTCACTCATCGATTAATTCAAAGATACAATTTGCTCTATTTAATCTAGAGTAGTTGAAACATTTAGACCATGAGGATTTCGTTATGGAAACGTCACCAGCAATTTGGGCAGGATTTATCGGATTCGTCTTTTTACTCCTGGCCGTGGATCTCGGTGTCTTTCACAAGAAATCCCATACTGTCAGCTTTAAGGAGTCCATCATCTGGTCCGCGGTGTGGATCGCTTTAGCGATGGTCTTTAGTTTAGTTATTCTGCAGTGGCGAGGTGAGGCGGATTTCATGCTTTTCATCACTGGATACGTGATCGAAAAGTCACTTTCAGTGGATAATCTCTTCGTCTTCTTACTGATTTTTTCCTACTTCAAGACTCCCAACCAATACCAGCATAAGATTCTGTTTTACGGGATTTTGGGTGCACTTATCATGCGAGCCCTCTTCATCGGTGCAGGGATTGCGATCATTCAGCAGTTCAGTTGGGTGATCTACATCTTTGGCGGATTCCTCATCTTCACGGGGCTCAAAATGCTCAAGCCGAACGAGGAAGAGGCTGATTTAGAGAATAACTTTGTCCTCAAGCTCACGAAGAAAATCATTCCATCAACAGAGAAGATGGACTCGAACCACTTCTTCACTAAAGTGAATGGCAAGTGGCTGGCGACTCCACTTTTTATTACCCTGATTTTTGTGGAGTTTAGTGATGTGGTTTTCGCCATTGATTCCATTCCGGCGATCATCGGGATTACGACTGATCCCTTCCTGGTCTTCACTTCGAACGTCTTCGCCATTCTTGGCCTGCGCTCACTCTACTTCGCGCTCAAGGGCTTCTCGGACATGTTCCACTACCTTAAGTATGGGCTAGCGGTGATCCTTGTTTTCATCGGAACCAAGATGTGTCTCTCACACTTTTATCACGTCCCCGTCTGGGTCACCATGATGGTGATCTTTGGAGTCTTGATCATTTCAATGGTCGTGAGTATTGCTAAGAAAAAGCAGCTCTAGCTAGAAGCGGTACTTAATCTCAACACTCTGATTGCCACCTTTGTCATCAGAGAGATTAGATAAACCTTTGTAGCGCTGGAGTTTTCCATCAGCCGAGTACCAGACTTCTAGTCTCGGAGCAAAGAGCCGCAAAAAAGCACTCTGGGCTTTGATGACAAACTTCATGAGTCCTGCTTCTTCGCCTTGGTACTCAACCAGAAAGCTATACCAGTCGAGTTTTCCAGGGATGAGAATGGCGATGGCTAATTTCTTATTCTTAAGCTCACTTAGTTTATCCCGCATGTAGTAGTGAAGGCCTTGACCTCCGATTACAAGTTTTCCATCCGCAAAATTTGCTGTGATCTTCTCCGTGCGCTCTTTGCCGTCTTTCTTTTTATCCCACATGATAGCTGTGCCATTTTCCCAGCGCACACCATAGCGATGCCCATCACGCATATCCAGCATTTCGTGTTGGGCATTGGTGAGGCTCAGGGAAAAATCACTTTCAAGTGTAGCGATGATCGATTGGTCTGCTCTAAGGTAACTTGTTTTTGCTCTCAGCACTTTGCCCGTATCGTCTTCTTCAATCTCATGCTTTTCGATATAAACGATTTGTCCGTTTTTGGTGGCATCTCCGTAATGGATCGTTGTTTTGGCTTGTAAGAGTGATAGGGTCGCAAATAATACAAAGCTAAGCATAAAGAACCTCCCAAAGGACTTTATGTGATTTTAACACCTTAGCCGAACGAATGGTGAAAAATATTCTGCATCTGTTTGAGTCAAGGCAAACTCAGTTATACTGATCAAAAGGACCTTTATGAAACTCTTCTTACTAAGCGTAATGCTTTTGGTATCTCTCTCTGCTTTGGCGCAATCCCGCACATGTGAAATGACCTCAGGAGGAAATGCCACTCAGATTAAACTCCTCGCAGCTCCTAGTGGGATGCTGGTTCAGCTCTCCGATGAGGAAGAGCCTGATCAATGTATCGTGGAAGCCTCGGATGATTTTGATCTACTTGTACGCTGTGGAAGTGGAGACGATGCTACCTTCTTCGGAGTGAGAGGATCTTCCGGGCGTGTCTATGAATCTGCAGGTACGATTGCTCAGCTGAGAAAGTGTAAGCGGATTTAGCGAGTAGGCAAAAAAAAAGCCGGGACTAAGCCCGGCTTTTGAGAGCGAGAAAATTACTTAGAGGCTTTGAACCAGCAAGTCGGGCGAAGACCGATCGTCTGGCCAGTTGATCCATGACAGGTCCCTGTCACTTCATCTTTTTGAGAAACATCTTCGTTCATAGGCATGTCACAGAGGGCACCTTGGAAGTATGTATCAAGGCGGCACTGGAACGCTGGGTGAGCATTGTTTGTGCGTGAGACAGCTGATCTGTCTGGAGTATCAAATTTTGCTTCTGGTTGATTTCTCATAGCCGCGAAGAGGTTTGATACAGAAGCTCCTGCCATCCCTGAACGGATACAGATGTTCTTCTCAGTTTCATCTGAATAGATCTCAGAACACTTTTGTGAGAGAGTTGCAGGAATAGTCATGCGGCCGATCACAGCAGCATTGTCTTCGTTAAGGAAAGCCTGGCGAAGACACTTAAGAGTTGCCCAGTAGTCCGACTGGCCTTCGTTTGAAGCCCAGCTATTGATCCACGGAAAGCCTCCAATCTTAGGGGCACCGCCAATGTGGTGACCGATTTCGTGACAGATAACGAGGGCAAAACCATCTGTTGTGATTGAAGGGTGACGAGCAAGTCCACCGAACATGTTAACTTGGTAAGTGCTGCCCGAGCGCTGAGCGCTAGCATTGACGGTACCGTCATCCCACTTACGAGCGATTGAAAGTTTTCCGCCGAGGTTAGCGATAACTGGAGCGTAGATAGCCTCATACTTGTCGATCTCAGCGTTGAACTGCTCTTGAGTTAAGCCGCCGGCGTTTTTGTCGTCGACAGAGATATACATGTCGTTTTCTGGGAGAAAGCCGCCGGTGCCGTCTTCGAGACAGGCGAACACGTTTAAGCTCATTACTAGGGCAAGAATCATCATTGATATTTTGGTCATAAGACCCTCCTTAAGATTGTCCGTAATCTTGTAAAATAAAATTGAATGATAATTGTTAAGGAGTTGTC
>JAJTIF010000122.1 GCA_021299675.1 Pseudomonadota bacterium
AAGGAGACGTGCAATCTAAACTCTTTGCCACCGCCATCTGTGAAGCCAAGGACTGTAACAAAGATCTCGAAGACACCAATGATACCGCACTTAAGGCAGCGAAGATTTCTGCCATTGCCTTGAACCTCGTGCCTGGAGTTGGTCCTGCCTTATATGCCGGGACTTCGGCGGTACTCCGCTCAGCGGCTGCGATCCGTGATACGGTTCGTGCCAATCAGGAACTCTCTTCCATGCAGCGAGGTATCGCCACCAATGGAGTGGATCCGATCTATGATCAAAACGTCGGCGTGGTGCTCGAGCAGCTCGCGAGTGACGGGAACGTGGGGGCACTGGTGCTGGAGATCGCAGTGATCGCCGCCACCGAATACGCTGGCTACTCCCTCACCCACAAGATCATGCATCCCCTGGAGCACGCCATCCACGCGCGCGGGATTCATCTCACGAAAATCCAGCACGACTTCATTGATGTTCTAGTTCACAAGGCCGTCATGAAAGCAGGAAATTTCACAGCCGGATCAATTAAAGATGCAATTCTCTCACTTTCGGGTGAAAAAATTGCGCCGCCTCAGGTTGGCACCAGACTTCCAGCAGGGCACTAGAGATGGCTGATCCTTTGCACGGAAAAACACTGGAGATGATTGTCACAGAGCTGGTGGAGCACTACGGCTGGGAGCGACTGGGTGAAATGATCACGATTAGATGTTTCACTCATGATCCAAGCATCAAATCCAGTTTGAATTTTTTAAGAAAAACCCCGTGGGCCAGGACCAAGGTCGAGTCACTTTATCTGTATATGCTGAATCACAAATAAATCTTAGACTAAATTCAATTCTTTGATGCGTGTGTGTATCTTCATTCAATGCACACAATTCTAAAACCACGAAAACAATGTAATTTGTTATGGTAATAAAAATGCAAAACAGATGAGATCAAAAATGAATGAAATGGAGCTACTAAAAGAAAAGTATCGTGAGATTGAGGCACGTCTTAAGAAGATTGAAGCTGAGTTAGGGAAATCTTTAAAAAAAGACCTCAATGATAATGCGATTGAGGAAAGAAACAGAGAAGTTCTTAATGATGTTTATCAAATTGAAAAGGATAATATTACAAGAATCAATGAGGTAATAAAAAAGCATCTTACTCAATAAGCAGTCAAGTAACTGCCTGAGTTTCGTGTTGGTGTTAAAGTATGTAGAAGATCTGCACCTAGTGACAGCTATTTGTGGCAAAAGGTTCTTTTTAGCCTAACCCCTCCCCTAAATTAAAATTTATAATAAACCTAGATTTCCTGAAATCATGAGCACTTAGATTGCTGGTCCAAAAAAAGTGCTTACTGAATTAAAAGAATTGTGCGTTAGAGCCGTAATACGTCTTAACCGACCACAGGAGGGTCTTGCATGGGGCGTATTTTATTTTTTATCGTCAATCTACTTATGTCTTCACCAAGCGTGGCAGGCTCTCTTAAAGCGGCACAATGGCTACCTTGGTCGTTCATCTCGCAAACCTGGAGCAATCAAAACTTCAACTTTGAACATTTTGAAAATCAAATTGATCTGAATTGGCAGGACCTTAAGCCTCAGCTTAAAAATGTTCAACTGCAACTAAATGGACAGCTAGGCGATTCACAATTTAATCGGATTGGCCTTCAAACTCAGAGCCTTGACATGAACGCCTCAATGTCAATTGGTGAGCTCACTGTGGATCAAATTGTAAAAATAGAACTCAACGGAAATAACATATCCGTCCGTGTAGAGGCTCGCTGCTCTGGCATGCGAATCACCATCCCTCGATTTAAAACACAAGCTTCAGGGATTTTTATAAAAGAGAAAAATTACTGGCGACCAGAACTGGATGCACTTGATCTTTTTATTCCTCAAGCAGGGTGGGAAATTTCGAATCTTAGTTGCACGGGACTAGGAGGAGTAGGCGAACTCATCACCAAACGTATTACTCAGGCACTTCAAGATCCGCAGACAATAACACCATTTTTGCGTGAGTGGCTTGCCCCCCAAATTCAAATGATCTGGAATGCTCTCTGGCAGAAATTGCTGGACTCAAGTTCCAATCAGGTGACGATACTTTCGATGGAAAATCCTAGTGATAAAGGGGTACTTCTGTTGGCCGAGCTTCCTCTCCAAACGAATAGAGTTGTTCAACTCCCACTCATTCGAGAAGGAGAACTGTCTCACCATCTTCCTCAGCTGGTTTTTTCTCAAGCCTCACTTGAAGCGATCATGGAAGATCGTCTATTGGCCATGATCCCCAAGAATTATGACCTCCGTGAGTTTGAAGAATTTAGGACTTTGCAAAATTCACGATTGCTACAGTCCTTTGTGTGGCCTGATCTTCGTCGGTTTTCAAAGAACACCCCTTTTTATGTTGTTCCCAAGCCGTCGGATTCAGCACTCTCACTTCAACCATCTCAGAATTCACAGTGGCAAGCCTCTATGAGGGTCCAGGGTGCAGTCCAAACCTTCATCGGCTTTTCTCCTATCAATTATTTGGATTGGGGTCTTTCACTGCAAACAAAGCTCAGCCTTCAGGTGGACCAGAGCATTTTAACGATTAAGACAGCACAACCCACGACAAGAATGGCAATCCATTTTTCTGGGCTCTATTTTTTGGTCTATAAACCTAACCAAAAACTCTCGAGTAGTATTGTACAAGATGCGGTTCAAGGTTTCTTTAAGCCAACCACTGTTCAAGAGGAGTTACCAGTTTTGCGGTGGAATGAGCGTATCTGGAAATTACAAAACCTAGAGCGTCGCGCTGATCTCATCACTATGGACTGGATCGAATAAAGGAAGGTTGTATGAGAAAATACTTACCCGTATTTTGCTGGTCCATGGTCATTGCCTGCATGGGATGGAGCATTTATTTTTTAACAGGACTTCGAACCGAATACTCTGTGGAGCAGTTCTACCCCAATGAGCATCCCTCACTTGTGGGGCATGACGCGATCACTCGTCAATTTCGACTCAATCAAGATTCCCCTTATTTATTTGCGTTGCAAATGATTAATGAGGATGCCTGGCTTCAACCCCACAATGTTGAGACGCTGCAGAAGATCACTCAGGATATTCAAGAACGGGAGGATGTTAAAACGATTCTCTCACTAACTCAGATCGAAGGAGCCTCTGCTTCAAATAACGACCTGGTTATCGGCAATCTATTTGCCAGAGTAAATCCTTCCGATTGGAAGCGGTCTGTTCAGGCCAATCCATTGCTTTATCCTATGCTTGTGACCAAAGACTTTCGCTCCACACTCCTGGCGATTGAGCCCAAATTTAAAGACAAAACCAAACGTGAATTAATGCACAAAGAAATCACTCTCATTTTAGAAAGTTCTTTTCCCAAGGCACGGGTCATAAGTGCTGGGGTCCCTCTTCTTCAAACACGATTGTCAGATATGATTCAAACTGAATTAGGACATTTTCTGATTGTTACCGTTTTAGTCTTTTGTGTATTTTTTTATCTTATCTTTTCACACTGGAGCGCAATTGTTTGTGCTTTCGCTACCATTCTCGGCACTAACATTTTTGCTCTGGCGCTTTTGAGTGCCTTTAGTATCCCTATGAATGCCATATTAGTGACCTTGCCTGTGATCGTGAGTGTATCGGTCATGAGCCTTCTCATCCACACACTTCATCTCTGGGCACAGCGCCGTGGTTCTCAGGGAAACTTGCAGGTACTTTGGAGTCAAGCTTGGGAGACATGTAAAGAAATTGCACTCCCCAACGCCTTGGGAATTGCCACTACCGCTTTAGGTTTTTTGGCCCTTGCTCCTTCGAGCATCCCAGTGATTGCACAATATGGCTTGAGTGTTGCTTTTGTTATCTCCGGTGTGGCTATCCTTTCGCAATTAATGATCTTATGCGCGCTCCCTTTAGTGAATCCAGTCATGCGTTCATGGCCTGCAAAACCGGCGATCTGGGCCCTGTGGTGTTTTCGCTATCCACGTCGGATAGTAACAGCAACATTTGTGTGTGCTTGCACAGGTACAATACTGCTCTCTCAACTCAACTTCTCCATTCGCTTATTTGATGATCTTCCAAAAGAAGATGACGTTCGGACAAATACCACCTGGGTCGATCATGCTTTTGGGGGAGTGCTTACTTATGAGTTGGCGCTGAAGTCTCAAGAGCAGGGCTTTTGGCGCAAACCAGCTTCTTTACAGCGTCTCCACAACATGAATCAAGAACTTCGTCTTCACTCAGGCACAGTTGTCTCAATTGCTGACCTCTTTCAAGGCGTGATACCCTCAAATGCTTCGCAGGTCGCCGAAACTTTTTTCTTATTCTCGATGGCCGAAAAAAATCCTACACTATCATTTATGTCTGAAGACGCCAAAACGACACGTTTAGGTCTACGGCTCTCTGACATTAATTCTCAAGAACTTCTCGAGACAAAAAGTTTTGTTCAAAAAACGGTGAAGCATCATTTCCCTGAGCTTACAATACTTGAGGGGGGAATGGCGTCTTATGCCCATAACATTAACCGCGAAGTGGCGCGTGCTCTTATTTTTGATTTCTGGCAGCCACTCGCAATCATCTGTCTATTTCTCGTTTTTATGTTTCGCTCTTTTAAGTGGGCCCTTTTAGCTTGTGTGCCAAATTTTATTCCACCTGCCTTTTTACTGGGAGCTTTGGCCCTCACTGGCACGGCCATAAAGCCCGGTACTGCGTTGATCTTTTCCATCGCCTTGGGTTTTGCCTTTAACAACACTCTCTATATATTAAATCGTCTCCGTCAACTACCTTCACAACCAAACGCTTTACCAAAGGTTATGCTCATGGAGGCTAATCCTTGCTTACTTGAATCGCTCATCATGTTTGTTGGTTTTTCAATCTTTCTTTTTTCCAAGTTCGACATGAACCAAACCTTCGGAGGTTTTATGCTCATTTCAATCGCTGCTGGATTTTTTGGTGATCTCATCTTCCTTCCTGCACTTCTACAAATCTTTCCAAAGCTTTATGTACCGACATTGGTTAAAGCTCCTGACCTACAAAACCAGAAAAAGCTCCTTAAGATTGCAGCCGGTGTGGCCGCCTTATTAGTCCTTGCCACACCTGCCCGCGCCATGGAGGCCAGTGACATCTTAAAAAAATCTCAGAAACAACTAGATGCCAAGGATGACCAGGCGAGGGTTGAAATGAAGATCATCGAAGAGAATGGAGAAACCAAAGCACGCTCACTCACTCTTAAAACCATGCGTGAGAATGGTTTTTCAGTGATGGCGCGCCTAGAGAGTCCAGCAGATATTAAAGACATGGCCTTTTTAGGTAAGGTCGATGAAGAAGGAAGTGAAACTCAATATGTGTATATGCCTTCCAGTGGTCAGGTGCGAAGACTTGTGACAGGAAAAACCAAAGCAGGTCTTTTAGGTTCTGAGATCAGTCCGGAAGACCTCAACTCCCAGGCCATTAAATCGGCGACAGTGAAACTATTAAAAACTGATGCGCAGTCTTACTGGATTGAGCTCAAGCCCCTAGCCGAGAGTTCAGAATACACTCAGGTTATTACAAAAATTTCGAAAAAAGATCTTCTCCCTCAGGTAACAGAGTATTACATCCAGAAAAAAATGAAAAAGACAGTCGAATTCCTGAATTATAAAAAGATCGGTGCTGTTTGGCGTGCGCATATGTTGAAAGTTAAAAATCATATGAATGGTCGTGGAACAGAGATTGTTCTTTCAGATATCAAAGTGAACTCAGGCTTAAAAGGAGATGACTTTACTCAATCGAATTTGAAAGAAAATTGATTTTATGAAATCCCTTCTCTTCATTGTTATTCTTTTCCATTCCGCTGCTTGGGCGCAATGGAAGATGGGTGGCTCCTCGGGGCCTTATATTAACGCTTTTCAGTTCTCCCCCCGCAATAATATTCCCGCCCAGAAGATTGGTATTCAATTAGATGTTAAATTAGATAAAAAGTTTGAATCTGACTGGCGATTGCGCTCGGACACTTGGATCAGAACCGATTTTAATAGTCCCGATACGGTAGAAAAATTTCAGTGGAACTTAAAGAACCTCTACTTTCAAAAAAAGTCAGGCGGACTCACCTATCGCCTTGGCTTTCAAACTCTCTCCATTGATGGACCTGATTTAGTCAACCCTGCCGATGTGATCCATTCCAAAAACTGGATAGATCCCAGCGCTCCTGTGACGTTAGGCTCGGCAGGACTATCTATCTCGCAAGAGAGTGGCAGCTGGAACATGGAGCTCTTTTATGTCCCCTCACAAACTCGTCCCGTCTTGCCCGGTGAACATAGCCCCTGGCTGCCGCGAGAAAATCGACTGCCTATCGAGTCTGTCGATACAGAGATAAGAATACCCAATGATGTGAACTATCAATATCTCTCCCCCACAGAACTGGACGATGCGACTAAGCATAGTGTGACGGCAAAAATTCAGTACAAATCAGACTCATTTGAGTCTCAACTGATCTATTACAATGGACTCTCACAGAGCCCTTTTCTTCTCACCGAAGTCAACGCCACGCTGATAGCTGTTTCCCCCAAACAAATCCTCTTAGTGGACTCACCGGTGAAATTGCGCCCCCTCTACTACCGCCATGAAGCGGTCGCAGGTACATTTGTTTTGCCTTTTGAAAGCTGGGCGATTCGGGGAGGCTTCAATTGGCTCAAGCCCAAACAAAGTGATAATCGAGTCCCAGGCGAAACCTCCATGGCAGTTATTGGAATAGAGAAAAATATTGAAACCTCTTGGGGCATGGTCACAGGGATTGTGGAGCATGTTCGTCAGAAACGTCTGGATGAAAATCAAATTAGCTTTCTGCGCTCTGTTATGGAAGATGCCTGGACAGTGGGGCTGAGATTTCCATGGGGTGATGAAACCACATTTTTAGTCGGAGGCATTTATGATCGAGTCGGCCGCTCCTCTGTGTATAAGGGGGCCCTCACTCATCGCCTCTCGAATTCCTGGAGTATTGAAGCTGGCGCCCAATATCTCCATGGGCCATCTGACACTCTCTTAGGAATTTATCGCCGTTATGACTCTTATCAATTTAAGGCGCTTTATTCTTGGTAAGGAGGTTTTCAACAAAACAAGCCCAATTAACTTACTTAGAACAATCTGAGTGACAAACCAGAGACTAAAAGCTCCAAGGAGCAGGCCCATTTTATTTCTGCTTACGAAACCAAAAAACTCTCGGACTCTAAAGCCATTTTTCTCTTTAAGCTTATCAGAGAGTCCAAGCAGTAAAACATGGAAGAAAAAGATGTAAAAAGATTTCAAAGTGGACGCTCCTATTGGCAGGAGAAAGAAGAAAAAGTCTAAAATTAAAGAACAAAAAATAAAAATCAGTGACACAAGGAAGTAAGAGTTTCGCGAGGATCTGCTCCTTAGCCAAGAGAGGTGGATGAGGTCTCGAAGATTGGAAAAAACGTTCACCTAAGCTCCTTGTTTTGGATAGTTTAAACTTATTTCGTATTTCTAGACTTAAGAAAGCACTGAGATCTACTTTGCCAATAACTCGACACAGGCAATCGGTTATTTCTTTTCTATATTCGCCCCTCAACACCCTCTAAAAAAGGTGTAGAATACAAACTTACAAGGATCATAACATGCAAAAGCTCGTGCTCATTCTCGCCTCTCTCGCCTTGACTCAATCGGCTTTCGCCTACCTCACGGTCGAGGATAAAAATAAGCTCGCCACCGTGACTTTACACACCGAACTCATCGAAGCCAGCAAGCGCGTGTATTTGGCCGCTGACTTCGAGGCGAAACACGACAAAGGCGTCATCGGCTGTGATCTAAAGATCACACACCAAAACGGTCAGAATACTGGGCCCGTCTATCACCTGGAAGAAACCACCAGTCTTATGCCAAAGGAGATGATCCCCTTTAACCTAGGGCTTTTCCCGGAACGCTTCCATGCCTCAGGCCTGGATGTGAAAGCCGTCCTCGTTTGCCGGCGAGTGACTTTTTTTGATCAGCGCAAAGGAGCAAAGCCTCTACTTAAAGCAACCACTGCACCTGAACCAATCTGCTGTCGCATGAGTAACATCGCCCTTAACTGTGCCAGTCAGCCCGACGGCTCTATAGAACTAAAGAACACCACCCAGCTGACTCTGCTCCAAAAAGATCCACGAGACTACCCGAGCTGCTGGCCTGTGGAAGACTGAGGGAAGCTGCTCGTTAGAAAATAACACCCAGTTTGCGCAAGAGCCCATCCACATCCATGGCCGGAGGCTCAGTACCTGTTTGTTTTTTATTAATTTCGACGATCTGTTGGGCCAACCATGTCAGTCTCTTGTGAAGAATCTTGCCACTGGTGCGATTGATCTCTTCCAAACGTTCGGGACGGTCTATGTTCTCAATCAACTCCCCGACGGTGTCTAAGGAATCGGCCCAGAAACCCGCAAAGATCGGAACCAGTCCGAGGTGGTTGAGCGTTGAAGCCTTGTAGCCTGTGGCTTTGCAGAGTGCCCCGAAGTTTCCAATTCTTTTAAAAATCTCTACTTCCGGATACTGCTTATAAAAGGTATCGGCGGTGCCCATAATTCTATCGGTCTTATTGGCAAATTCTTCGAGAAGCGCCTTGGGGAAAGCTCCCTCGTGCTCCTCGAGCTTATCGACGACGAGGCGGAGCTCGGCGAGGATACCATTGGCTTCTTCCTTAAAAATCGTTATCATTTCAGTATCAAGTTGCAACAAGAGCTCCATGAAAAAAGAATTCTACTCAATTAGAATTAACACCCTCAGGGCCCATGACCCTGTCCCCTTCGATATATTTCTCTACATCGCAAGTCGTTATCTTCACTATACGAGAATAAACGATGAGATGGAAGAGAGCCGGTTAAAAAACTTAAAGAGTAAGGGAGTAAAAAAGTTGTTTATTGAGAGCCAGGATGAGGACCGGTACTTAAAATACCTTGAGACGGGCATCAATTCACTCTCCGATACCAGAATGACAGTTGAGGATCGCGCTTCCCTGGCTAATGATACGATGCTGAGCTCGGTTGAAAACGCCGAAAAAAATCTCGAAACCGAAGTGGGTTACAATTCCCAGAAGAATCAGTTGGAAAAGATATCCGAGTTCATCGGATCTGAGCGAGGCCCGATCAAGAGCATGATCGCTGCTGCGGGCATCTCGATTGACAACAGCCAACACTCGGCCACTGTCTCCTCCCTGTGCATGGCCCTGGCGAAGAAGCTTGGAACCTTGGACTCCAACGCCATCGTCGAGCTCGGCTTTGCGGCTCTCCTGCATGATATCGGGAAAACGAAGTTAAACTTTGATGCGAACCTGCCTGTCTCGAAGATGACACCGGCGCAACTCAAGCAGTACAAAAACCATCCCGCTGATGGCGCCGAGATGCTCGCCGGCAAACCCTTTGTGAGTCCTCGCATCTTAGGCTTAGTTGTGTCACACGAAGAGTATGGACATGGGAAAGGGTTCCCTGAGAAGAAGAATGTTTTTGGCCTTGATACGTCTTATCAGATCCTGAGTTTGGTCAATAGCTTTGATCGTTTCTGTCAGGACAATTCTCTGACTCACTCTGCGGCTATTGATCCATTTTTTTCCAAGCACGATGAAGATTTTGACCAGACTTTGGTTTCCACTTTTGTCACTATTCTCACCTAGCCCTTAATAAACATACATAACTCAAGAGGATGGTCCTAACCAACTTTCTTTTCTTCAACAAAGACTTTGCGGAGAACATCATTCATCAATGACGTATATGAAACTTGATGTTTCTCAGCCAAGTCTCTAATCGCTTGCAAAACATCTGAATCAAAATTGGCCGTAATCTTCTCCCTAGATACCTTCTTGAAACAAGGAAGAGTGGAAAGATCGACATCAATCTTGCCAAATAATTTATTAGGTAATCTATCTACCTTTTTTAAAGCTTGCTTTAGATTTGGTTTTTTCATTTTTGCCATGAAGCGACTCCCAACATTTCCAGAGATATTCATAATTCTCGTGGATGTATTTAATAATGCCTTTAACTGCTCTTATCGAGAATTCCGTAGACCCAATCACTTCTAGAGTTACTAGTGAAATTTTAACTTCCGCCTTCTCCCCTTTTGCAATGACATGCACATGTGCTGGGCCATGTTCTTTTGGAGGAGCGAAGATCTTTATTTTCCACTTTTCGTTCTCAATGACGGTCCCGACCTTCACCAACATATATTACCATACTTTTATATGGCATAAAAGCCATACTAACTAAAGTTTCAATGTTGCATGAGTAGTAATTTCCAGTAAATTCGACAAGATAAATACACACGGATACCCATGGGTGCTCCACATTTTTCATTTTTGGTGTTATATTTTAAGCATTTCAGCAGGATAGAATAAAATGCCCGAACTCCCCGAGGGGTTCGAGCACGCACTTAAAAACACAAAAATCTTGATGAGTTAGAGTGTGAATTGTGGGTTTTTTACTTCTGATTCGATTTCATGAATTTTTATGAAACTTCATTTCAAATCATCCACGGTTATTGAAATCGAAACAATCCAGATTTGGATTAGAACTTAAATGGCTAACTTAGGTGTAAGTAAAACTTAAACTGATTGACACGTGCACACATATGCATATATAATACTAATATGACTCATCCAAGGCAAAAAGAAAGGGCTTTAAATGAACTCGTTGGAGTATTCGACTCCCAGTTATTTAGAGCATTAGCCGAACCAGTAAGGATCGAGATCCTTAAAACCCTCCTACTTAGAGGAAGGATGGATATACAGAGCATCGCCAAAGAGATCAATAAAGACCGATCTGTTCTATCAAGGCACATGCATCTATTGGCAGGTGTGGGACTTTTGAGCACTGAGAAAGTATCTCGAAACGTATATTTCGAAATTAATGCTGAAGTTTTCGTAGGCAAAATTCGTGCTCTATTCAACCAAGTTAATAAGGCGATCGAGACTTGTTGTGGAAATTAGACTTTTTTACTAGAATACGTGCATATATGCGCACATACACTCGGGAGAATGATATGAGTGATTATCAAATGATTGAGATAAGTACATTGCTACTTCTTGTTTTTTTGATTTTGTCTTTCGTCGACGGATTTTATCTGCACCTCTGGAAATACCGACTCCACGAACGGATGGAGTCTATCTATGAGCACAAGACCCATACAATCCGAGCATTACTTTTCGTCCCTATGCTCATTCTTGTTTATGCAATCAATTCTGCAGGCCCTCTTCTTATCCTTGCTTTAGCTATCATATTATTAGACTTTTTCGCTGAAGTAGCTGACGCTCTTTCTGAACGTGAAAGTCGCTCATGGCAAGGAGGCCTAACAAAATGGGAATATCTTCTGCACATTATGCTAACGTCTTTTAGAGTTTCCTCACTAGTGCTTATCTTGGCAGCAAAGCCTATACAGGCTTGGAGTTTCTCAAGCCCTATGATTCTTTCTGTCCCCTATCCTGCCCTGACCACCACACTTGCCCACAACTTTATTCCTGGAACCATACTGATGGCAGCCCTTCACTTGGCCCTGATTTTTAATCCCCAGTTGCTCCAAATCTTGAAGTCCTCACTTAAGTGCTGTGTAAATCAAAGATCATAAATGGAGCACTTAATAAAAGAAGGATTCGTATTCTTGCTCTCAGCCTCAACCATGCTTTCACTTGGGCTAGAGTTCAATCGGAAGCCTCTCCTCGATTACGGTAAGTTGAAGTTTCGTATCACACTTATACTATTTTTGAATTTTGCTGTGCTACCCCTAATGGGTTGGTACCTCTTGAAGTTTGCTGACTTATCGATGCCACTTTCGGCAGGCATCCTCCTATGCCTATTGTCGCCTGGAGGAAGTACGGCAGGTATATTAAACAGATGGGCAGGAGGAGACGATTCAGTCGCTTCCCTGGTGGTGACATTAATGAGCATCATCGGCATCATTTATATTCCGTGGATTTACTTTAAGGAGACAGCGAATTTCGCTAATTTGAGTGTCCTGGCGAAGCTATTCTTCATCATAACTCTTTATCAACTTGTTCCTTTTGCAGTAGGTCGATGGCTTGCAATCAATAATAAGACTCTTGCAGACAAGCTTGCTCCGTTTACCTCCAAGGTTGCCACCTGGTCATTTATAATTTTTATTATAATAGCACTCTGGCTTTATTTCGATGTATTATTGACCCTTAAAATCAAGATCCTTGGCTACATCACCATCCTTGCCATCTTTCCGTTCAGCTTGGGAATCATCATGCCAAAAGGTCTTCCCGGAGAAAGAGTTGCTTACATTTTCTCTTCGGGCATACGCAATCTAACCATTGCTCTTGTCCTTGCCTCGATTGGGCGAAACTCCAACGAAGTGACAATAGCAATTCTGACATATGGGCTTATCATGTATTTGGTCGCATTGCCTCTTTCACTTGCTTTTGGCAAAATTCAATTTTAATTCTTGCAATTAAAAATAACTTGAGGTCGTTATGCCCGAACTACCCGATTCATACGGGAGTTTAATTAAACTCCAAGCAATTTACGTATTTGAGAATGAAAGCAAGGCCCTAAGCGATCTCGTCACTTCACATATTTTCACAAGATTTCACGTCATTTAATGGAATCAGTCGGACTGGTCGGACTCAGAAAACTTCTATTTCCCTTGAAGTTGACTTACTTCTTTTTTGATCAGGATTTTGTTTCTTATACGTCTTA